>NZ_CP059181.1:300000-503456 GCF_014251235.1 Blattabacterium cuenoti
CTTTCACTTTTTTCAACCACCTCAGTCCTTTTTTTCCTATACCTTCAAAATTGTTTGGTCTAGTCCTAGGTTTCCATATTCCTGCTCTAAATATTTGAACATAAACTGGATCTAGTTTTTTTGCTGTTTCCATAATTTGTTGTTCACTTTCTGCACTACAAGGTCCAGATATAGTTAAAGGTCTATCAAATTGATCTATCCAAGATCGATCAATACTATTATTCAGAATATCTTTTTCCATCACAATACATTTAATTTATACATATTTTTTTATTTTATTTGATTCTTTCATATAATGATTAATTTCATGATATTTTTTATTTTTTAGATAAAAACGAATTTTTTCTAAATTATCTATATGAATATCTATGGCCTCAATCAGGTTTTTTTTATTTGAAATAAAAATAGGTAACCATGTTTTAGGATTGCTTTTAGCTAAACGGGTAGCAGAAATAAATCCACTTCCTATTATCTTATTCAAAATATCTTCTTCGTTTTCAAACTTTTCTAAAGTTGTTTTAGCTAAGGAAAAGGATAAAATATGAGGTAAATGAGAAACATAAGAAATATAAAAATCATGTTCTTTAGAAGTTAAATAAATTTTACGCATTTTCATAATAGAGTAAATTTTTTCGGCCATAGATATTGCATCTTTAGCACTTAATTCAGAATCACAAAAAACACAATTTTTTTTATAGAAAAGATCTGAATGAGCCGAATTTGGTCCAGAATTTTCGATTCCTGCAATGGGGTGTGTGGCAACAAAACGACTTCTTTTTGGATGAGAATAAACACTATGACAAATATCATATTTAGTAGATCCAGTATCTAAAATAACTGTATTTTCACTCACTTTATTCAGAATACTTGGAAGTATTTTTTTTATATGATCAACAGGAATGGATAAAATAATAACGGAAGATAATCGAATAAGATCTTTTAAGGGGATAATTTCATCTACTATTCCAAGTTTGATAGCATGTACAGCGTTTTTTTCATTTAAGTCGGTCCCTATATATCTATCACCAAAATTATATTTTTTCAATCCTAAACTAATAGATCCACCAATTAAACCTAATCCTATAATTCCAATATTCATGAAAAAATTCTATTTTTTGCCTCTTCCAAAACTTCAAAAGGACAACACATAGATAATCTAACGTATCCTTTTCCATTTTTTCCAAAAATTCTTCCTGGTGTAATAAATATGTGATAATTTTTAAGAATTTTCTCTGACCATTTATTATCATCTTTATCTATCTTTTCTGTTATTCTTGCCCAAACAAATATACCAGAGCTATTTTTATTGTATTTTAAATGAAGACGATCACATATTTCCCATATAACTTTTCGACGTCTGATATATTCCATATTTAGTTTTTTAAACCATTTTTCACCATAATTAAATGCTTCTATAGCTCCAATTTGGATAGGAAAAAACATTCCAGAATCCATTTGACTTTTTACTTTTACGATATTTTTAATAAAATCTCCTTTTCCAATTATCATTCCGACACGCCATCCTGGCATATTATAACTTTTACTTAAAGAATTTAATTCTAAAGAAACATCTTTAGCTCCATCAATATTAAAAATACTCAATGGTTTTTTTCGATTGTTTAATAGCAATAAGCTATATGGGTTATCATGAACTAGTAAAATATGATTTTTTTTAGCAAAAAGGACTATTTCTTCTAACTTATCAAAAGTAAGAGTGGATCCTGTAGGCATATGAGGTGAATTAATCCACATAATTTTTACATTAGTAATGTCTTTATTATTTTCCAAATCCTGTATGTTTGGACACCAGTTTTCACTTTCATAAAGATTATAATAAATAATTTCAGATTCCAAAAGTTTAGTTATAGAAGAATAAGTCGGATATCCTGGATCTGGAATTAAAACACTGTTTCCTCTATTTAAATAAGACAAACTTATATGCATAACTCCTTCCTTTGATCCCATTAAAGGTAAAATTTCTCTATTTGGATCTACATCTACCTGATATGTTCTTTTATACCAAATAGAAACAGCTTTTCGAAAGCTATCTATTCCAACATAATTTTGATAAGTATTCGCATTATTTCTTTCTGATGCTATTTTCATTTGATGAATCACTCCACTTGGAGGAAGAAGATCCGGATTTCCTATTCCTAAATTAATAATTTTTATTCCTTTTTTTTCAAGAAGACGAATTTCTCTCATTTTTTCGGAAAAAAAGTATTCCGATATTTGATCCATTCTTGTTGACTCAATCATTGAAGATCTATTTTTTCTTCTGTTCCATTTTTGTATTCTCCCATAATAGAGAATTGATGAATAGATACTATTTTTCGTATTTTTTCTTTCATCATATTATAATCTTTTATATCATTAAATATAATATCTACATAAAATGAATATTCCCAAGGTTTTTCTATAATAGGTATGGATTGTATTTTAGTCATGTTTATTCCTAAACTCGATATAATACCCAAAATTTGAGAAAGACTTCCGATTGTATGCAAAATTTTAAATTTTAATGAAGCTTTATTAAAAAAATTATCTTCCTTTTTTTTATAAATATTTTCAATAACGAAGAATCTAGTAAAATTACTTTTAATCGTTTGTATATTTCTATAGATTATTTCTAATCCATACTCTTTAGCTGCATCTTCTGATGCTATTGCAGAAAAATCTTTTTTTTTTTTACTAGAAATAAATTTAGCAGCAGCTGCTGTATCGTAGTATTTTGATATTTTTATTTCAGGATATTTTTCTAAAAAAGTTTCACATTGTAAAATAGCCATCGGATGAGAGTATATCTCTTGTATATTTTCTATTTTTTGTCCAGGAAAAACCATTAAATGGTGTTTTATAGGCATATATACTTCTCCTACTATTCTTATTAAATTATATTCAGATAAAAGATTGTAATTAGTTAATATTGTTCCCGCTATACTATTTTCTATAGCCATTACTCCTACATCTACATCTCCTTGAACAACTGAGATAGCTAAATCTTTAAAAGAAAAAAATTCCATTAATTCATAAGGATAACTTCTTCCAAAATACTTAGAAACTGCTGCGTGATGAAAACAACCCTTAATCCCTTGTATAGCTATCTTTTTCATGTATAAATCAAATCTACATATATAGAAAATTCAAAGGTAGAAAATAATTTAGTTTTATGCAATGTATTTTATCATATCTCAATGAGAAAAATCAATACAAAAAACGGTTAACTTTATGCTTTCATATATCAAATTCTATTTTTATATGAAAAAAAATAGTAGAAATACTATCATAAAAGGATGGAAAAAAGAGAATAAATATCCTACTCTTCCAGAGGTTTTTTCTTCTGTTTCTATACCTAAAAAAAAAGGAAAGTGGAGAAAAATTTTTTCTTTTACTGGACCAGGATTATTAATAGCTGTAGGCTATATGGATCCAGGTAACTGGGCTACAGATATTGCTGGAGGATCTAAATTTGGATACATGCTTTTATCCGTTATTTTTATATCAAATATTTTTGCTATGATTTTACAATATCTAGCTCTAAAGCTAGGAATTGTTTGCGAACGAGATTTGGCTCAAGCATGTAGAGATCATTATTCTCCTTTTATTAATTTATTTTTATGGATTTTATGTGAAATAGCTATTTCTGCATGTGATTTAGCAGAGATTATTGGTTCTGTATTAGCCTTAAAATTGCTTTTTGAAATTCCCCTAACTTTTGGGGTATTAATAACATCCATAGATGTTTTACTTATCTTATTTTTTCAGTATAAAGGATTCCGATATATTGAAAGTGTAGTTGCGATTTTAATATTGACAATATTAGTTTGTTTTAGTTTTGAAATAATCAGTTCTAAACCAGAATTTTTTCAAATTTTAAAAGGATTTATACCAAATCACGAAATAATTAAAAATTCAAATTCTCTTTATATTTCTATTGGAATTCTAGGCGCAACCGTTATGCCTCATAATCTTTACTTACACTCAAGTATTATTCAAACAAGGAATTATCCACGTACTATTAAAGGAAAAAAAATGGCCATTAAGTATGCAACTATAGATAGCACGTTATCTTTGACTTTAGCTTTCTTTGTAAACGCAGCTATATTAATTATTTCTGCTTCTACTTTTCATAAAACAGGACATACAGAAGTAGCAGATATTATGGATGCACATAAACTTTTAACTCCTATTTTAGGTTCTAGTCTTTCTGGAATTTTCTTTGCTTTAGCTTTATTAGCATCAGGACAAAATTCGACACTTACTGGAACTCTTGCAGGACAAATCATTATGGAAGGATTTCTTCAAATAAGATTAAAACCATGGATAAGAAGATTAGTTTCACGATTATTAGCTATTGTTCCAGCTATGATATTTTCTATTTTTTATGGAGAAAAAGGAACAACTCAACTATTAATAATTAGTCAAATTATATTATCAATGCAATTAAGTTTCGCTATAATTCCATTAGTTTGTTTTACAGGAGATTATAAAAAAATGGGGAACTTCGTAAATAGTCCTATTTTAAAAACATTAGCTTGGTTGATTACAATCATAATTTTGATACTAAACTTATTTTTGATATATAGTATGATGACAAAAAATCAAATAAGTAGCCTAGGAATCTAAAACTTCAAAATTCATAATAAATTCACTTTTCTGATGGAATCGTATATATGCCTGATGTTTACCTATTGTTTTAATTACTTTATTTCCAGGAATTCTTATAAACTTTTTATCTACAGAAATTCCTTCTTTATTTAAAGCATTCATTAGATTCTGATTGTTAATCGAACCATATAATTTCCCTTTTTTTCCTACTTTAGCTTTTATTTTTATAGTTAACTTTTTTAATTTTTTTTCAATTTCTTTTGATTGATCAATAAGAAAATTCTCCTGATTGGAACGTTGTTTTAATATTTCTTTAATATGTTTAATTTTTCCAGGTAAAGCTAAAATAGCATAACCATGAGGGATGAGATAATTTCTTGCATATCCAGGTTTTACGTCTAATTCTTCATATTTAAATCCCAAATTTTCCACATTCTTTTTAAGAATTATTTTCATATATTTTATTTTTTTATCTTAAATCATCTGTAATAAAAGGAAGTAGTCCAATTTGTCTACATCTTTTTATAGCTGCATTTAATTTATTTTGATTTTTTTGCATAGTACCTGTAATACGACGTGGAAGAATCTTCCCTTGTGCATTAAGAAATTTTATTAAAAAAGTAGGATCTTTATAATCAATATACTTGATATTTCTTTTATGAAAATAACAAAATTTTTTTTCTATTTTAGTTTCAATTTTCAGAGGAGACAAATATCTTAAATCGTTTTCTCCATCCTGTTTTTTTATTGTATTGTTTTTTTGTTTATCCTTATCTTCTGCAATCATAATTTTTTTAATTTATTTCTTCTTCTTTCAGCATATTCTATTCCATACTTATTTAAGTTCACAATGATAAATCGTAAAATACGTTCATCTTGTCTTAATTTCAACTCAAAATCATATACAAAATTTGTATTTAACAAAAATTCAAATAAATGATAACATCCACTTTGTTTTTTTTGTATTGTATAAGCTAACTTTTTTAGACCCCAATGTTCTTGGTAAACTATTTTTCCATTTTTTTGAATTAAAAAATTTTCATACTCTAGTGCAGTTTTTTTTGCCTGATCATCCGATAAAATAGGAGTAATAATCATTATATTTTCATAATGTTTTAACATCTGAATTATTTGATTTTTTTTGCAAAGATATGAATCTATATTTTTATGTTCTTTTTTTCAAAGAAAATCTATTCTAATTTTTTTCTAATTTTTTTTATTAATCTATCTATACGATGAATGCATTCCTCTTTTCCTATCATTTTCAAAATGATGATAAGATCATATCCTTTTATGGATCCGACTAAGGATAAACGAAATATTTGCATCATTTTACGTTTATTGTTTTCTTTGTCAAAAAAACTTTTTAAGTTTATAGATGTATATGGATGAATACTTAACAATAATTTTTTCCAATTATCTAATCTATCTATCGTTTTTTTATAACAAATTTGATTAAAAAAACTATAATCATAAGATATGGGACCAATAAAAAAATAAAAAGAATGTTTCCAAATTTCATGAATAAAATGTATTCTATTGATAATACAATCAATAACTTTATAGATATAATTTTTTGTAGAAAAAATAGAACGTTTTTTCAATTCTAAAGAAAGATGAGAAAATATTTCTTCCTTTTTATTTTTCAAATATTGTTTATTAAACCAATTCGCTTTTTTAATATTGAAAAAAACACTAGACTTATTGACTTTTTCTAAAGAAAATAATTTTGACAATTCTTGTAAGGAAAAAATTTCTTTTTTTGTTCCAGGATTCCATCCTAATAAAGCTAACATATTAACAAAGGCGTCTGGAAAATATCCTAATTCCCTAAATCCTAGAATATCTTTATTTTCAGAATCTTTCCATTTTAAAGGAAATATTGGATAATCTAAATTATTTATAAATCGTTTACTAATTTTACCTTTTCCATCATTTTTCAATATTAAAGGTAAATGAGCAAAATTAGGAGGATTCCAGTTAAAAGCTTTATACATTAATAAATGTAAAGACATAGAAGGTAACCATTCTTCTCCTCTTATAACATGAGTTATTTTCATTAAATGATCATCTATTGTATTTGCTAAATGATAAGTTGCCGTCCCATCTGATTTGAATAATATTTTATCATCTAAATTATCTGTGTTTATTACTATAATTCCACGAATTAAGTCATACATTTCTACCTTATCTCCAGGTTTAATTTTAAATCTAATAACATATGAATTTCCAGAACGAAATTGAGTTTTCAATTCTTTCTTTGTCATAGTTAATGAATTTTTTAAATTCTTTCGTACACTTGCATTATATGAGAAAGTTGATCCTTTATTTAGATATTTTTTTCTTATAGAATTCAAATCATGATCTGTATCAAAAGCATAATAAGCTAGCCCTTTCTTTAAAAGTTTGGAAAGATAGAATCTATATATAGATCCACGTTTAGATTGATAATATGGAAAATATGGTCCACCATAACCTACTCCTTCATCAGGTTCTATCTTGCACCATTTTAATGTTTCCAATATATACGATTCAGATTTTTTGTTAAATCTTTTTCTATCCGTATCTTCTATCCTAAGAATAAATTTTCCTCCATTTTTTTTTGCAAAAAGATAATTAAATAAAGCAGTCCTTATTCCACCTAAATGTAAAGGACCTGTTGGACTAGGAGCAAAACGAACTCTTACCATGATGAATTATTTTATTCATTATTTTCCAATGCAAAATTTAGAAAAAATATTATTTAAAACATCCTCATTGGTAACCTCTCCTGAAATTTCTCCTAAAAAACGTAGAGCTTCTTTGATATGTATAGAGATAAACTCTTCTGAGAGATTTTTCTTTAAAGAATGATGAGCTATCAATATCTCCTTTAAAGTTTTTTTCAAAGCTTCATAATGTCTATTTTGCGTCAAAACGATATTTCTTTTTTTTAATTTTTTCATGAAAAAATTACATAATGTATGTAACATTTCTTTTATTCCGTGTTTTTTTTCTGCAGAAATTTCAAAAAAATAAGGAACCTTTGACTTGATTTGATAAAAATCTTTAAAAGATGATAAGTCCGATTTATTGGCAACGACTAAAATTTTTTTGAATGGATACTTTATCTGAAAATTTTGAATTTTATGTATAATTTTTTTTTGTTCTTCTTTACCTATAGAAGCTTCAAAAAGATATAATATAACTTGAGAATCCTTTATTTTTTCCATAGTTTTTCTAATTCCCTTTCTTTCTATTTCATCTTTAGTATCTCTTATTCCTGCTGTATCTATAAAGTGAAAAAGAATATTATTCAAAATAATATCACCTTCTATACTATCCCTAGTTGTTCCTTCTATATTTGATATGATAGAACGATTTTCTTTTATGACATGATTAAATAATGTAGATTTTCCTACATTTGTCTCTCCAGTTATTGCGACATATATTCCATTTTTAATAGAATTTCCTAGTGAAAATGATTCAATTAAATCTTGTAAAATTTCTTCTAATTCATTGAATCTAGAAAATAGATCATATTCTTTAATAGATATTTTTTCTTCTGAAAAATCTAATTTCAACTCTAATAAAGAGGCTATGTTTAAAATTTTTTTTTTTATTTTTTGTATGGTGATCTTAAGTGTTCCTTTTATTTGTTCTAGAGATAATTCATGAGAAATTTTACTTTCAGAAGAAAAAATATCTGCTATTGCCTCAGCTTGTGATAAATCTATTTTTTTATTTAAAAAAGCACGAAGTGTAAATTCTCCTGGACGAGCTATACGTATTCCTTTTTTGATTAATAATTTTATTATATTTCCTTGAATATAATTAGATCCATGACATGATATTTCTATCATGTCTTCTCCTGTATAGGAAAAAGGAGATCTAAATATAGATACTAACACTTGATCCAAGTAATTTTTTTTGTATTTTCCTTTTTTTTCTTCTACAATAAAACCTAAATGAATTGTATGTGTAGATTGATTTTCTAATTTTTTTCCATTTTTAACTGGAATAAAAATATTTTCAACAGTAGAAATAGATTTATTTCCAGAAATACGAATTAAAGAAATAGCACTAGATTCTGTTGTTGTAGAAGAGGCTAAAGCAACTATCGTATCTTGATCCAACATTTTGAAAAATGTCTATTTTTTAACTTCGTAAAATAAGCATTTTTTTTAAATTATTACTTAATAATGGATATAAATCAATTTTATCATTTATTTTGTCAATCTTTACAAGATATATATTCAGAAAAAAAGGAAATCGAATCTTTATTCTTTTTTCTAACAACAAACATTTTAAAATGTAATAAAACAACACTTATCTTAAAATTAATAAATGGAAAAGAAAAAATAAATGATGAAATATATAAACAACTGATAAATAAATTATCGGAATTAAAAAAAAATAAGCCTATTCAATATGTAATTGGAAAGGCTTATTTTTTTGGAAGGAGCTTTATCATTAATGATAATATTTTTATTCCAAGACCAGAAACAGAAGAACTTGTATCATGGATTATACAGGATCACAGAGAACATAGTGAAAATATTCAAATATTTGATATTGGAACAGGAAGTGGATGTATTGGTATAACTTTAAAAAAAGAACTACCTAAAACACGTCATATTCATGCAATAGATTCCTCTATATCTTCCATTTTTATAGCAAGTAAAAATTCTAAAATTCATCAAGAAAAAATCCTTATCAAAAAGATTGATATTTTACAAAAAAAAACTGAAATACCAATTTATAAAAAATATAAGATGAACATTATCGTAAGTAATCCTCCTTATATAAGACAATCTGAAAAAAAATTACTTCATCCAAATATTTTTCAATATGAACCATTTCAATCCTTGTTTGTTTCTGATGAAGATCCTTTTATTTTTTATCAAGCGATCATTTCATGGATTCATGAAAATTTTAAAACTGGAACAGTTTATGTTTACTTTGAAATTAATCAATTTCTTTATTTAGAATTTTTAATATTTATGAAAAAAAATGGATTTCTGAATTTAGAAATAAAAAAAGATATTCAAGGATCATTTAGAATGATTCGTGCTATATTTCAACATCAAAAAAACAAAGAAATAAAACCATGAAAAAAGAAGATATAGAAAAAAAAATAGAGAAACTAAGAAAAGAACTATCTGAGTATAATTTTCAATATTATACATCAAAAAAGACGAATATATCAGACTATGATTTTGATCAAAAATTAAAAATTTTATCTTCTTTAGAAAAAGAACATCCTGAATTATATGATCTTTCCTCTCCTACAATGAGAATAGGATATGGAAAACTATCCCCTTCTTATTCTATCATACTTCATAAATATAAAATGTATTCTCTTCAAAATACTTATTCAAAAAAAGAATTAACTGTTTGGAAAAAAAAAATAAACAAATCAATCAGTTCCTCTTTTGTATGTGAATTAAAATATGATGGAATTTCCATTAATTTGATTTATAAAAAAGGAATATTAACTTATGCTTTAACTCGTGGAAATGGAAATAAAGGAGAAGATGTTACAAAACAAGTAAAGACTATCCAGTCTATTCCTCTTAGAATAAGAGAAGAAACCTTCCCTCCATACATCGAAATACGTGGAGAAATTTTCATTCCTATAAAAAATTTTTTAGAGATTAATGAAAGGCGTATTAAATATGGAAAAAAACCTTTTTCTAATCCAAGAAATACAGCAAGTGGGACTTTAAAATGTAAGGATATTAAAGAAGTATATAGGAGATCTTTATCCTGTATAGTCTATTCAGCTATAGGAAAAAATATACCTTTTAATACACATTATCAATCCCTAATTGACCTCCGTAAATGGGGTTTTCCAGTTCCAAAACCAGAAACTATTAGCCTTTGTAAGAAAAAAGAGGACATATTTCATTTTATTGATTACTGGAATATATATAAAAACAAGCTTACATATCATATAGATGGAATAGTTGTTAAAGTCAATGAATATTATCATCAATCTATTTTAGGATATACAAATAAATATCCACGTTGGGCTATTGCTTATAAATTTAGACAAGAAAAATTATCAGAAACTAAATTATTACATGTTTCTTTTCATACAGGACGTACAGGTATCATTACTCCTATAGCTCATGTCGTTCCTATATGGATAACTGGAACAATAGTGAAAAAAATAACACTTTACAATAACCGTTTTATTAAAAAAATTGGAATACATGATGGAGATTATCTTTTTTTAGAAAAAAGAGGAGGAATTATTCCAAAAATAACTCGAGTAAATGAATCTAAAAGACCATTATTTAGATCTACTACTCCTATAACTTTCATAAAAACATGTCCTTCCTGTGGTAGCCCCTTAAGAAAAAATAAGGAATTATTTTATTGTCAAAATGTAAATTTATGTCCATCTCAACACATAGAAAAAATACGACACTTTGTAAGTGAAAAAGCTATGAATATAAAAGGAATTGGAAATAAAATAATCAAAAAATTATATGAAAAAGGTTTTTTATATAGTATTCCTGATTTATATTCTTTAAAAAAAGAAACACTTCTTCAAATAGATGGATTAAAAGAAAAATTAGCAGATTCTTTAATAAAGAATATAGAAAAATCAAAAAAGAATCCTTATCACATAGTCCTATATTCCATAGGTATACCTCATGTAGGAAAGGTCGTTTCTAAAGAATTAACAAAAAGATTTTTAAACTTAGATTCTTTGATAGAAGCAGCTCATTATAATCAGTTAAAATCCATTCTAAATATAGGGAAAAAAATAACTGAAAGTATAAGGACCTATTTTTCCATTCAAGAAAATAAAAATATGATAAAAAAACTTATGAAACATGGTTTATTTATTTTCAATAATTTATCTTTGTCTAGAAAAAAAATATATCCTCCTATTGAAGGAAAATCTTTTTTATTTACAGGAAAATTGTCTACTATAAGTCGTAAAAAAGCTATAAAAATGGTAGAGTTTTTAGGTGGAAAAGTAAGTGATACTATAAATAATCATATTCATTTTCTTGTTGTAGGAAAAAATCCTGGTTCTAAACTAGAAAGATGTAGGATAAAATATCCTATAAAAATTTTAACTGAAAATGTTTTCATAGACTTGATAAAAAAAGGAAAAAAAAGTACCTCTTAGTGTTTGGTTTTTCATATAGAAAAAAAAAGTATCTTTAAAATTTTATATATGATGAATTATCATTTAAGTAAGTATGAAATCTATTCTTGATATGTTGCTAAAAAATATATTTACCGAATCTGGATTTGAATCTGAAGCAGAATTTATTCCTTTAATGAGTCAAGATGAAGAAGATCAACTTCTTAAAGATGATGTTCCAGAACAATTATGTATATTGACCGTAAGAAATATGGTTTTGTATTCTGGTATTGTTTTTCCTATTATAGCAGGAAAAAGTGGATCTATTCAATTATTAAAAGATGCTTATGGTTTAGATAAAACAGTTGGAGTTTTAACACAAAGAAATTCTGTAATAGAAAATATTAGCGAGAAAGATTTATACTCTATAGGAACGGTTGCTAAAATATTGAAATTATTGAAAATGCCAGATGGAAATACAACTGTTATTTTACAAGGTAAGAGAAGATTCAAAGTGAATCGTTTTATACAAAACAATCCATATTTTAAAGCAGAGATTCTAGCTCTAGAAGAAAAGAAACCTTCCAGTAAAGACAAGGAATATCTTGCGTTGGTAGAATCTATCAAAGAAATTTCTATAAAAATTATACAGGATAATCCAAATATTCCATCAGAAGCAAGTATAGCTATTCGTAATATAGAAAGTCCCTCTTTTTTAATAAACTTTGTAGCTTCTAATATGAATTTGGCAACAAGGGATAAACAAAAATTATTGGAATATGATGATTTAAAAAAAAGAGCCATGGAAACTTTGCGTTTTTTAAACTTAGAACATCAACAAATTAAGTTAAAAAATGATATTCAGTCCAGGGTTCGTAGTGATATGGATCAACAGCAGAGAGAATATTTTCTTCATCAACAAATTAAAGCCATTCAAGAGGAATTAGGGGATATTTCTTATGAAAAAGAAATTGATGAAATGCGGACTAAAGCTTCTAGAAAAAAATGGACTAAGGAAGCAAAAAAACAATTTGATAGAGAACTAATAAAAATGCAAAGAATAAATCCTCAAATGCCAGAATATACAGTTCAAAGAAATTATTTAGAGTTGATGATTGATCTTCCTTGGAATAAGTATTCAAAAGATAATTTTGATTTAGAATTTGCTCAAAAAATATTAGATAGAGATCATTACGGCCTTGAACATGTAAAAGAAAGAATAATAGAATATTTAGCTGTTTTAAAATTAAGAGGGGATATGCGTTCTCCTATTTTATGCTTTTATGGTCCTCCTGGAGTAGGTAAAACTTCTTTAGGAAGATCTATAGCTACGGCACTTAAAAGAAAATACATACGTATTTCTTTGGGAGGATTACACGACGAATCGGAAATACGAGGTCATCGAAGAACTTATATAGGGGCTATGCCGGGTCGACTTCTACAGTCTATACGAAAAGCAGGAACCTCTAATCCAGTTTTTGTTATTGATGAAATAGATAAAATAGGTTTAGGAACAAATGGGGATCCTTCTTCTGCTATGTTAGAAGTATTAGACCCTGAACAAAATACTTCATTTTACGATAATTTTTTAGAAATGGGTTATAACTTATCCAAAGTTTTATTTATTGCTACAGCAAATTCTATTTCTAGTATACATCCAGCTTTGCTGGATAGAATGGAATTAATAGAAATGAATGGATATACAATTGAGGAAAAAATAAAAATAGTAAAAAAACATATTTTTCCTAAACAGTTAAAAGAAAATGGATTGAAGAAAAAAGATCTCATATTAGGAAACGAACAAATAGAAAAAGTTATTGAAAGTTATACAAGAGAATCTGGATTAAGAACTATAGAAAAACATATGGCAAAATTAGCACGTTATGCTGCTAAACATATTGCTATGGATCAAAAATATTTAAAGCGTTTAAGTGTCGAAAAAATAGAGAAAATTCTTGGAATACCAAATGATCCTGATCGTTATGAAGAAAATAAAGTTCCAGGAGTCGTTACTGGTTTAGCTTGGACTCATTTTGGAGGAGATATTTTATATATTGAGTCAAGTTTATCTAAAGGAAAAGGACATTTAAGCATTACTGGAAATTTAGGAGAGGTAATGAAAGAGTCTGCCACTATTGCTTTACAATATATTAAAGCTCATTATAAAGAATTTAACATAGATCCTAAAATGTTCGAAGAAAGAAATGTGCATGTTCACGTTCCTGAAGGAGCTGTACCTAAAGATGGACCTTCCGCTGGTATTACTATGTTAACCTCTTTAGTTTCAAGTTATACAAAAAGAAAGTTAAGACCTTATTTAGCTATGACAGGAGAAATAACTTTAAGAGGGAAAGTCTTACCTGTAGGAGGTATTAAAGAAAAAATTTTAGCTGCTAAACGAGCTAATATAAAGGAAATTATCCTTTCACAGGATAATAAAAAAGACGTAGAAGAAATTAAACAAGATAACTTAAAAGGATTAACATTTGATTATGTTAGAGATATGAACGATGTTATCCATTTAGCTCTATTATAAATTAATATTTACTACACCTATTTTTTTTATGATATGATGAGTAACGAATTCAAAAATTCTTTAATTTCTAGAGAAAATTTAATAAAAATAGGGAATAAATACGGAACTCCACTTTACATATATGATTCACTAACAATTAAAAATCAATATTTAAAACTTCAAAAGGCTTTTAGTGAAATTAAACATTTAAAAATTTATTATGCATGTAAAGCCAATACTAATTTAAATATTTTAAAATTTTTACAAAAATTAGGAAGTGGATTAGACACCGTTTCTATTCAAGAAGTAGAACTTGGATTAATGGCTGGTTTTCATCCAAGAGAAATCATATTTACTCCTAATTGTGTTTCTATTCATGAAATAAATAAAGCCGTTGATTTAGGTGTTAGAATTAACATAGATAATTTATCTATTTTAGAACAATTTGGAAATGATAAACCATATTATCCTGTAGGAATAAGAATTAATCCTCATATTATGGCCGGAAATAATTATAAAATTTCCGTAGGACATGTAGATTCTAAATTCGGAATATCATATTATCAAATTCCTCATTTGAAAAGAATATTAAAAAATACAGGACTTAAAATTGATGGATTTCACATGCATACAGGATCTGATATATCAGATATAGAAACTTTTATAAAAGGAGCTAAAGTCATATTTAAAATAGCTATAGATTTTCCAAATATTGATTATATAGATTTTGGAAGTGGATTTAAAGTTCCGTATACAAAAAATGATAAAAAAACGGATCTTAATTCTTTAAGTTTTTCTCTTATAAAACAATTTGAAGATTTTTGTAAGATTTACGGAAAAAAAGTCACTCTTATTCTAGAACCAGGTAAATTTTTAGTTAGTGAATCTGGATATTTTTTAGTTCATGTTAATGTGATTAAACATACCACTTCTAATGTATTTGCAGGAGTTGATTCCGGTTTTAATCACTTGATTCGTCCTATGTATTATGAGGCTTATCATTCTATTGAAAATCTATCAAATCCAAATGGATGCCGTCGTTTTTACACAGTAGTAGGCTATATTTGTGAATCTGATACATTTGGATTCAATAGAAAAATAGCTGAGATTCGTGAGGGAGATATTTTGTGTATTAAAAATGCGGGAGCATACTGTTTTTCTATGTCATCCAATTATAATTCTCGTTATAGACCTTCTGAAGTTATGATTTTTAAAGAAAAAGATTTTCTTATAAGAAAAAGAGAAACTATGAAGGATCTTCTTAGAAACGTAATAGAAATTCCTATATAAAAAAAAAGGAGAGATGGCAGAGTGGCTAATTGCGTCGGTCTTGAAAACCGTTGAGGATTATTTATTCCTCCGAGGGTTCGAATCCCTCTCTCTCCGCTAGGAAATCATTTATTTGTATGAAAATATATTTGTACATCATCCAATTTATATTGAATATGGTCTGGATAAACAAATTTTAAGTACAATTTATCATCCTGTTTTACTGTAATTTTTAAAAAAAAATCTCTTTTTAAATTTAACTGAGATATTTTGTTATCTTCATTTATATATTTTTTAATATATGTTTTACTGTTTAAAACATTATTAACATATACCTCTATTATACAATTATAAATTGTATGATTGTATTTTCTATTATCATAATAAATGGTAAAATGATCATATTTTTTAACAGAACCCCATATCACAAACATTCCATCTGAGGGAGAATTTATTACTTGATTCTTTCTTATTAAATAAGGATCCATAGGAATTAAAAATTCTTTTTTTTCATCATGATCTGAGGAAGTTTTAACTAAATAGTCATTACATGAAAAAAAAAAATTGAGAAGATAAAAATAATAAATTTATTCATTCTTTTTTTTAATGGTTTCTAATCTTTTTATTTGTTGATCAACACTTTTATTGGTTATTATTTTAAATAATAAATTTTTTTTACCCAAAAAATGTCCTGGAGACAAAATTTCTTCCATTTCTTTTATATCCTTCCAAAAAAAAGTTTTTAAACGAAGCATTTTTAGCAATTTTTTTGCTGTATATGGAAGAAAAGGCTCTGATAATTGAGCCAATATTCCTACTATTTGAAATGATACATAAAGAATAGTCTCTCTTCTTTTTTCTTTTTGAGAAAAATTTTCTTTCCAAGGTTCTTCTTGAGTTAAATATTTATTACCAAGTCTAGCTAAATCCATCAAACAAATCATAGCTTCACGAAATCGAAAAGATTCGATCAAATTACCTATATCTTCAGGATATTTTTTTATTTTTTTCAAAATATCTTGATCTTTCACAGAAAAAAATCCAGGAAAAGGAATTATACCATTATTATATTTTTGTATTAAAGTAATACTACGATTAACAAAATTTCCCAGTATGGCTACCAATTCCGTATTATTTTTTTTTTGAAAATCTTTCCACTTAAAATTACTATCTTTTTTCTCTGGCATATTAGCTATAAGCATATAACGAAGACTATCCTGTTGATTTGGAAAATCCTTTAAATAATCATGAACCCAAACTCCCCACTTTTTAGAAGTAGAAATTTTTTTATTTTCTAAATTTAGAAATTCATTAGCAACAATTTTATCCGGTAAGATATATTTACAATTATATGCCTTTAGTATAGAAGGAAAAATAATGCAATGAAATACAATATTATCTTTTCCTATAAACTGAATCAGTTTTGTTTTCTTGTCTTTCCAATATGGTTTCCAATCTTTCTTATTAATTTTTGCCCATTCTATGGTAGAAGAAATATAACCTATAGTGGCTTCAAACCATACATACAATACTTTACCTTCTTCTTCTATAGGAATTCCCCAATTTAAATCTCTTGTGATAGAACGAGCTTGTAATCCTTTATTTAACCAAGATTTTGCTTGTCCATATACATTTATTTTCCAATCTGTTTTATGATCCTTTAAAATCCATTTTTCTAAAAATTTTTGATATTCATTTAATGGAAAATACCAATGCTTAGTTTTTTTTAGAATTGGATTGCTTCTACTTATAGTTGACATAGGATTGATTAAATCTTCAGGACTTAATGAAATACCACAATTTTCGCATTGATCTCCATAGGCTCCATCTCTCTTACAATGAGGACATCTACCAGATATATATCTATCTGCTAAAAATTGTTTGACTTGGTTATCATAATATTGTTCAGTTTCCTTTTCAAAAATTTTTTTTTCTTTACAAAGCTTTTTAAAAAAAGAAATAGAAATTTTTTTATGAATTTTTGTAGATGTTCTAGAATAATTGTCAAAATGTATTCCAATTTTAAAAAGACTTTCATGTATCATGAAATGATATTTATTTACGATTTTTTCAGGAGTTGTGTTTTCTTCTCTAGCTTTTAAAGTGATCGGAATACCATATTCATCCGATCCACAAATAAATATAACATCTCTATTATTCCTTCTAAGATAACGAACAAAAATATCGGCAGGTAAATAAACACCAGATAAATGTCCTATATGGATAGGTCCATTTGCATATGGAAAAGCCGCAGTTATTGTATATTTATCATGATGTGTCATAATGGTGGTAATATTATTATGGTAGTAATAGTATTATATAGTAGTAGTGCTTATTTATAATTTAAATTTATATATTATCTATCTAATAGATAATAATAAAAATATACAATAAACAATAGCTCTAACATAGCAGAAGCCATTGTTGTTTTTTTTTTAAAACATAGAAGTATTGTTCTAATATTTTTTTACATATTTACATAATAAAAAAATATGAATAATAAAAAATTATATTTAATAGATATATTTACTATCCTATATCAAGGATATTACGCATATATCAAAAAACCCCTATATACTTCAACGGGAATTAATACTTCTCCTATTATTCATTTTACTTATTTTATAATAAATCTTTTACATGAAGAAAAACCAGCCTATATGGCTGCTTTTTTTGATAATAATAAAAAAAGTTTTCGGAAAAAAGAATATCCTCAATATAAAGCTCATAGAAAAAAAATACCAAAAGATATTTCCATTTCTATACCTTACATAAAAAAAATTTTAAAATCTTTTAGAATTTTTTTTATGGATTCTAAAAATGGATATGAAGCAGATGATATGATTGGAACTATAGCAAAAGAAGCGGAAAAAAAAGGATATGTTATATATATTATTTCCATAGATAAAGATTTTAACCAAATCGTATCAAAAAATATTTATGTTTATAGACCTCCTTTTAAAAAAAATTCAAAAGAAATATTTGGAATTGAAGAAGTTAAAAAAAAATTTTGCATTCAACATCCCAGACAAATAATAGATTTACTCAGTATGATGGGTGATCCATCTGATCATATCCCAGGATTACCTGGAATCGGAAAAAAAAATGCCATAAAATTCATTAAAAAGTATGGAAGTCTTGATAATTTTTTTCAATCAACTCATGATCTTCATGGTAAAATGAAACAAAATATTGAAAATAATAAACAACTAGGTTTTCTATCTAGAAAGTTAGCCACTATTGTTACTAATATCCCTTTTCTATTTTTCCAAGAGAAAAAATATTTAATAAAAAAACCTAATTTGAATTCTATAGAAAAAATATTTTCGGAACTTGAATTTAAAAAACCATTAAAAATATTTTTTAAATATTTAAACAATAAAGAGAAGTAAACTCCTATTTTATTTTGTAAAAATTGTGTTCCTCCATATATTTCCATACTTTGGTTTGAAGCATAGATTTCATATTTTTACCGATTCTAATAGAATGTCGAATAAAAGAAGAAGATATTTCAATAATAGGAGCTTTCAAAAAATAGATATTTTTTTGTTTAAAATTATTATAATGAAACAAATAATGTTTCATTATACGGGGGTAAACGAAAATATTATATTTATTTAAAATATTGTTATAATTTTTCCATTTATACATAGAATATAGAGTATCCTTTCCTATTAAAATAGTAAATTTATCCTCCGGATATTTTTTTCTTATCACATTAAGTGTATGAAATGTATAAGAAGGAGAATGTCCAGATTCGATATCTGAAACACTCATTTTTTTATAATTATGGATAGCAAGACGAACCATATTCATCCTATGAACATAATCTAATAGTCCTCCTTTTTTTTTTAATGGATTTTTTGGAGAAACAACAAACCATATATGATCTATATCCAAATATTCTACTATATAATTAGCAAGAATTAGATGTCCTAAATGAATTGGGTTAAACGATCCAAAATAAAGTCCTATTTTCATTTTTTTTCTTTTTTTCTTTAAATTAATTTGATACGATATTTCAATCCAAAAGATACAATATGATCATCCTTATGATTTTTGCAGTATCTTTTAATCATATTTATATAATTCATTTTATGTCTTTCATATGAAACATAAAACTTTAGATTTTCTTTATTCGGTTTGTAAGGATAATATTCTATACATCCTAAGTATGAATATTCTCTCTTAAATTCTTTATTTTCAACAACCAAATCATAAAGCTCATCTATGTTTCTCTTAAAAGATTCAGTCTCATATGCTCCTTTAGCTAATAACCTCCATTGAGGAAAAAAATCATACTGGGCTTGAATTAAATAAGTTTTTGATTTTATAGATACGATAAATTTATCGTTATCCTGGCATAAACGAATTATTTGACTAATTAAATCATCTCGTTCTCGATCTTCATCACTAAACATGTAATTGACATCTAGAGAAAAAGATTTCAAATGAAACCCACTTTCTAATGCTATATATTTCCAATATCTATCTTTTTCATCTTCTTGAAAAATAGAATAAGACCATTTATTACGAATAATTTTATTAAATAAACTCCAATTCAAACCTAAAGAAAAACCAATAGGATTATCAACTATCACATAATTTACTTTAGTAGGTATATTATAATAATATTTCATGCTATTACTTTTAACAATTTGTAATTGTATTTCTTGATTTTTTATTGGTTTATAAATTATATTTATCCCAAAAGGATTATCCTTATTCTTGAATTTTTTAGGATAACGATGAAAATTTATATTTGATTCTATTTCTTTAAAAGTAGGATATTGTTTTCCTATTACAAAAGATAATTTTTTATTTAAATTATATTTTATATAAGCTAAATCAATTAATGGAGATAGATAATTGTAGGAGTAGGATAAATCATTTTTATCCACCTTATCCTCATTTTTATTTTTATCCTTAATCTCGAATTTTTGTACGAAACGAAAAGTTGTATGTTTATTATCCGGTTTTCCTTTAAAATCTAATTTAAGGTCATCAGATAAAAATAAATATTCATCAAACAATTCATCTTTTATTTTATTTTGAATACTATTTGAAAAATCTATGTGAAGATTGAATCCATGAGTTGGATTGATTTCTTCTTCCTTTACCTTTTTTTTTATTTCACTATGCATTCTATTATTATGCAAAGGATAAAAAAATACTAAAAAAATAAAAATTATTTTTGTTTTTTTCATTTATTTATTTTGCTAATTTCTAAATAAAATAAATTTTTTTTCAATTAAAAAAAAAGATTATACGAAATTATGTGATTATATATGATGAAATGAAATTATATAATATAAAAAAATGTGTAAAAAAATACATAATCCTAAAAAAAAATACGAAACAAAAATTGTCCAAATTTTTTTTGGATCTCTTTTGTTGGGAAATAGTATTTTCTTACTATTAAGTTTTTTTTCTTTTCTTTTTCATTGGAAAAATGATCAAAGTCAATTGATTTATCTTTTTAACAAAGATATAATAGCAGAAAATCTACTTGGAAAAATAGGAGCTATTCTTTCTCACTATTTTTTACATTGTGGAATAGGAATATGTTCTTTTATTTTTCCTATATTATTATTTATGAAAGGATTAAGTATTCTTTTGAAAGAAAAATTTCAACTAACTAAGTATCAATCCATAATATATAAATTTTTATTTATAAGCATATGGATTCCTATTACATCTTTTCTTTTCTTTCCTAAGAATGGTATATTAAGTGGAATCATTGGTTTTGAAATAGCTAATTTTTTAATTCATCTTTTTGGGAAAATTGGTTTATGTATCCTATTAATTATAAGTATAATTCCTTATATCATTACGATTTTTCGTCCTAATACACCAAAAAAAAATGGAATAAAATCTCAAAAATTTTTCCTAAATTTTTATAAAAAAACGTTTTTTTCCACTCCTTCAACTTATAAAAAAAAAATAAATTCTATAAAAAAACCTCCTCTTTTATTTTTTTTGAAAAAAGAAGAAAAAAACGATTTTTATTCATCTATATCTGAAATAGATGTAGAAAATAATAAAAAAAAAATAATTGATATTCTAAATTTTTATAAAATAGAAATAGAAAAAATAAAAGCAACTATAGGGCCTACGATTACTTTATACCAACTATTTCCAAAAGTAGGAGTACGTATTTCAAAAATAAAAAATTTAAAAAATGAAATAGCTTTAAATTTATCTGCTTTATCTATAAGAATCATAGCTCCTATACCTGGAAAAGGATCTATTGGTATAGAAATACCGAATAATAAACGGACTCTTGTTTATATGAAAACTATTCTTTTATCAGAAGAAGATAGTATCAAAAAAAGTAATCAAATGGAACTTCCTATTTCTTTAGGAAAAACTGTATGTAATGAAACTTTTGTTATAGATTTAGTAAACATGCCTCATTTACTTATAGCAGGAGCTACCGGACAAGGTAAATCTGTAGGATTAAATGCAATAATAGTTTATTTATTATATAATAAAAAACCAGAAAATATGAAATTTATTTTCATAGATCCAAAAAAAGTAGAGCTATCTATATACAACAAAATATCCAAATCTTATTTTGCTATTTTACCAAATTCTATCAATCCTATCATTACAGATATACATGAAGTAAGAGATATACTAAATTCTTTATGTAAAGAAATGGATAAAAGATTTTCAATGTTTGAACGAGCTAAGGTTAGAAATATTAAGGAATATAATGTTAAATATGAAAAAAAATATCACTTACCTTATATTATTCTAATTATAGACGAGTTTGCAGATTTAACTCTAAATAAAAAATATATAGAAGTATATATCATCCGATTAGCACAGTTAGCTCGTGCTGTAGGGATTCATTTAATTATATCAACACAAAGACCATCTGTTGATGTTATTACCGGTTTAATTAAATCTAATTTTACTGCAAGGATTTCTTTTAAAGTAAGTTCTAAAATAGATTCTAGAACCATATTGGATTCTTCTGGTGCAGAACAATTAATCGGAAAAGGAGATCTTTTATTTTCTCATAAGAATGAATTAATACGATTACAATGTCCTTTTCTAAATTTATCAGATATTCAAAATATAGTTAATTTTTATGGAAAAAAAAGATTTCAAAAAAATGAATCATTTCTTTTACCTAAACCGGATAATTCTGTATAATGATAAAACTAAAAAAATTGGATATATATATAATACGTTTATTTATAGCTCCTTTTTTGGTCATATTCTTTTCTATTCTTTTTATATTTATCGTTCAATTTTTTTGGAGTAAAATGAATGATTTAACAGGTATAGATGTTCATATTTTTATCATACTAAAGTTTATATTTTATTTCGGTATTTCTATTATTCCTTCAGTAATTCCTATTACTATCTTATTAACTTCTATTATGACCTACGGAAACATTTCAGAAAATAAAGAGCTTCTAGCTATAAAATCTTCTGGAATATCCCTATTTCGTATCATGATACCCATTTTATGGATAACATTAATCTTATCCATATGTTTATACTTTTTTTCTGATTATTCTATTCCACATGCAAAAAAAAAAACAAAAGAATTAGGATATAAAATATCAATAGCTAATCCATCATGGAGATTAAGAGAGGGTTTTTTTGTTAATATTTTTCCAAATTTTTTCATAAAAATAGATGAAATTTCAGGAAAAAATAAAAATATACTAAAAAATGTATATATTTTTTCATATGAAAAGGATTTAAAAATAAATACTATTTTTGCAAAAAGTGGAATCTTAATACCAGAAAAAAGTAATCTAAAAATAAAGCTAATAAAAGGATTATTTTATCGAGATATACCTTTTTATAGAAAAAAATACTCGTATTATCTAATATATTTTGATACATTAATTCAATACTTAAAAACACCTTTTATTGAAGAAAAAATAGATGATAATGAAACTTATTATACTCTTAATACAAAAAAATTAATACAAAAAATACATTCCATAAAAAAAGAAAATTTCCTATTACATCATCAATTTAAAAGTAATAAAAAATTTCTTCAAAAAAGAAAAATATACCTATCTAAGCATCAATTTGAATTACAAAAAAGATTCACATTTCCATTTACATGTATGATTATGTTTTTTACTGGAGCTTCATTAGGCGCTATGATACAGAAAGGGGGGGTAGGGCCTCCAACTCTTGTTGCTATTGTTATATTCCTTTTTTATCATACTTTACTAACTATTACACAAAATAAAGGAGAAAGTGCAGTAATATATCCATGGATTAGTGCTTGGATTCCAAATTTTACTCTTTTACCAATAAGTATATGGATCACCTATAAGACAGTTATGGACGATTTCTTTATATAACAATAAATATGAATATTAGTTCTTTTTATGCGGTCTGGACGGGACTCGAACCCGCGACCCCATGCGTGACAGGCATGTATTCTAACCAACTGAACTACCAGACCAAATATACCTTTATTTTATGTTGTTATGGAATAAAAGATTAGTATGATTACTAATAGGATTATTTATCCTATTTTTCTATTAGAAAATTTAATTTTTTTACGATCTCATCTTTAGATGAGATTCCTATATGACTATCTTTTTTTATTCCATTTTTAAAAAAAAACATTGTAGGTATACTTCGTATCCCATACTTAGATGCTGTTTTTTCATTTTTATCTACATTTAATTTTAAAATTGATACTTTCCCTTCATATTCAATCAATATCTCTTCTAATATATTTGATAATGTTCTACAAGGAGCACACCATGGAGCCCAAAAATCGACCAATACAGGTAGACTAGAATCTAGAATAACTAATTGATCGAAATTATTATCATTAATTTCTTGTATCATATTTTTATTTTTGAAAACAAATTTACCTTTTTTTTTTTTTTTAAAATTTAAAATCCTTTAACAAACGTATATAAATATCTATTCCAGATATAATTTCAGAAACCAAAACATACTCATTTGGTGTATGAGATCGTTCACTTTCTCCTACTCCCATTTTAATAGTTGGAAAAGGCATAAGACTTTGATCAGAAAGAGTAGGAGAACCATAAATTTTTCTACCTATTAATTTTGCTTTTTTCACAATTGGATGTCTAGGATCTATAAAAGAACAATTAGAATAATAAGGACGAGGTTTAATTCTAGAATTAATTTGATT
The DNA here is from genome assembly GCF_014251235.1 of Blattabacterium cuenoti. Taxonomy (NCBI): domain Bacteria; kingdom Pseudomonadati; phylum Bacteroidota; class Flavobacteriia; order Flavobacteriales; family Blattabacteriaceae; genus Blattabacterium; species Blattabacterium cuenoti. The sequence goes on from NZ_CP059181.1 coordinate 324,637, forward strand.
TTGTATCATCTCTATCAATTCTTCATTTGTATATAATTCATTTGTTCTTAAATCAACGACAAAATAACATAAGTCTGGAATCACATTATGTTGTATACCTCCTTTAATTTGAGTTACATTTAAAGTCGGAAAACCCAATATTTTTGATTTTCTATCAAATTTCAAATATCTCAATTTTTCTATATCCTTTATAGCTATGTATATAGCATTGATCCCTATATTTCTTGCAGAATGACCTGTTTTTCCTTGGGCAATACAATCTAAAACTATTAAACCTTTTTCTCCTATAGCTACTTGCATTTTTGTTGGCTCTCCTATTATTCCTAAATCTATTTTTCCTATATCATTTATAATAGATCTTATTCCTAAAGGTCCAGATATTTCCTCCTCTGCAGTAATAGAAAGGATTAGTTTATAAGGTAATCTTGTAGAAAAACTATTTAAATAAATAAAAGCAGAAATCAAAGAGACAATAGATCCTCCCGCATCATTACTACCTAGACCTATTAACTTATCATCTTTATTGACAATAGCCTTGAAAGGATTCGTTATCCAATTTTTACCTGGTTGAACTGTATCATGATGAGAATTTAATAAAATAGTATGTAGACTTACTTCTTTATCGTCATAATTAGTACTTTCAGTCCATATATTGTTAAATTTTCTATGTACATGAAATCCATATTTAGAAAGATAATCTTCTATTAAAATAGATACGTTTTTTTCTTCTTTTGATACAGATGGCGTATTTATCAGTTTAACTAAAAGTTGTATAGCTTCTTTTTTCAAAGATTTCAAATTTAATACAGACATAAAATCGTTTTATTATTTACGTCAGTTAAATAACCAGGATTTCCTATACTTACTTTAGAAACACCATTTTTTAATGCAAAAAAAGCATTTTCTAATTTTGGAATCATTCCGTTTTTTATAGATTTATTTTTTCTTATCATCTGATATAAACGTAAATTTATTTTTTTATAATAAGATTCTTCATTATGTAAATCTTTTAATACTCCTTTTTTTTCAAAACAAAAATGTAGTTCTATTTCATTTCCTTCCTTTGTCAAAGATACAGCTATATATGCAGCGATAGTATCTGCGTTCGTATTTAAAAGAAACCCTTTTTTATTATGAGTAATAGAACATAATACAGGGACAATATTTTTTTTTAAAAGTAATTTCAAAAAAGAAGTGTTAATTCTAGTGATATCCCCCACATATCCATAGTCTACTTGAGTATTATTTTTTGTTTTACGAAAAGAAGAAATCAATGAGTTCCCATCCGCTCCGCAAAAACCAACAGAATTACAATTTTTGGATTGTAATTTAGCTATAATGTTTTTGTTGATTAAACCGGCATAAGTCATAACAACTAAATCAAGAGTGTCTTTGTCTGTTATTCTTCTGCCTTGTACAAATTTTTGAGTAACCCCCATTTTATCCGAAAAAAAATTAACCTTCTTTCCTCCTCCATGAATTAATATCTTATGACCTTCTATTTTCAAAAAAGCTTCCAGTGAATCATGAAATTTTTTTTTATCATTAATTAAATTTCCTCCTATTTTTACTATATGTATTCTCATGATAAAGATTGTAAAATTTTCAAAAAAATTATTTGAGAAGCATAAATCCTATTTTCTGCTTGTTTCAAAACAATGGAATCTGGACTATCCAATACTGCATCTTCCACTACCATATTTCTCCTTACAGGAAGACAGTGCATAAATTTTGCTTGATTAGTTAACTTCATTTTATCCTTAGTAATCATCCAATCAGAGTTATTACAAAGTACTTTTCCATAATCTATATAACTACTCCAATTCTTGGCATAAATAAAATCAGCCTTTAAAAAAGCTTTATTTTGATTATATGTGGTATAAATATTTTTAGAAAAATTTTCGAATAAATTATATTTATCAGGACAAGTTATAGTGAAATCTATTTCTTTTATTTTAGATATCCATTGAGAAAATGAATTTGCAACGGATTGTGGTAATGGTTTTATGTGAGGAGCCCAACTTAACACTACTTTACTTTTCTTTTTATCATAAAATGGTTTTATTTCTGCTATAGTCATGAGATCAGCTAGAGACTGTAAAGGATGTAATGTTGCACTTTCCATGTTGACTACTGGTACTTTAGAATAAAGTAAAATTTTATTAAAAATTACTTCTTTGTAATCTTCTTCTCTATTTAAAAGATTAGGAAAACTTCTTACAGCAAGAATATCACAATATATACTCATAACATTAATAGCTTCTTTGATGTGTTCTTGAGTTTTCATCATCACACTTCCATCACTCATTTCTATTTTCCATGAATCCTTATTAATATCTAAAGTCCAAGTATGGCACCCTAAGTTAAAAGCTGCTTTTTGACAACTTATTCTGGTCCGCAAGCTGGGATTAAAAAAAACAAGTCCAATTGTTTTATTTAATCCAAATTCTTTAAAAGAATAAGGATTTTTCTTTAAAATTATTGCTTCTTTAACAAGATCATATACATTGATGACATCTTCAACGCTAAAAAAATTATTCATAAAATTTATTTATATATATTCATCCAAAGATGTTATAGGAAGTTCATCCATAGATAAATTACAAAAAGCTTGTATAAAAGCTTTTGCTAAACGTGTATTAGTTAATAAAGGTATATTAAAATCTACGGCGGAACGTCTTATCTCATAATCATTATCTAATTCTGATTTGCTTAAATTTTTTGGAATATTAATGATGAGATCAAATTTTCTTTGTTTTATCAAGTCTATAACATTTTGATCTTTTTTTATATCTGGCCAATTTACTCTTATAGATGGAATACCATTATTAGATAAAAAATTATTTGTTCCTTCTGTAGAAAATAATATATATTTTTTTTCATGTAAAAGTTTACAAACATTTAAGATATCTAATTTAGAAGAGATAGGCCCTCCAGATATAAGAATATTTTTTTTCGGAATTGTATAACCTACAGATATCATAGCTTTTAAAATAGCTTCATTAAAAGTATGACCTAAACATCCAACCTCTCCAGTGGAAGTCATATCTACACTTAAAATAGGATCAGCATTTTGCAAACGGGAAAAAGAGAATTGAGAAGCTTTAACTCCTAAGAAATTTGTAGTAAAAAAATCAGGTTCTTTCTTATTTTTTTTTCTTCCAAGAAGAACTTGAGTAGCTAATTCAATCATATTGAAATGAGATACTTTTGATACAAAAGGAAAACTTCTGGATGCTCTTAAATTACATTCAATTACTTTAACTACATTTTCTTTAGATAAAAATTGAATATTAAAAGGTCCAGTTATATTAAAATGTTTTGAAATAATTTTAGATATACGAAGTATTTCTTTCAATGTAGATAAATATATATTTTGAGGTGGATAAACTAAAGTTGCGTCTCCTGAATGTACACCTGCAAATTCGACATGTTCTGATATAGCATAATATAAAATGTTTCCATCTTTAGAAATTGCATCTAATTCTATTTCCTTCGCGTTTTTTATAAATTCTGTTATAACCAATGGATGTTCTGGAGATATAGATACTTTATTTTTCAGATAAATCTCTAATTCTTCATGATTAGAAATTACACTCATATCCGCTCCTGAAAGAACATAGGAAGGTCTAACTAATATAGGATAGTCTACTTCCTCTACAAACCTATAAATGCTATTATAATCTGATAATTCTTTCCATTTTGGTTGTCCTATATCCAAATCATCCATTGCTTTAGAAAATTTATATCTATTTTCCACTTTATCTATAGAAGAAGGAGATGTTCCTAATATAGGAACTTTATTTTCGTGAAGTTTTACAACTAAATTATTTGGAATTTGTCCACCCATGGATACTATAGTTCCTTTAGGCTCTTCTAAATCTAGAATATCTAAAACTCGTTCTAAAGTTAATTCTTCAAAATATAATCTATCACATACATCAAAATCTGTACTAACCGTCTCCGGATTGTAATTAATCATTATGGATCTATAAGATTCTTTTTTAATCGTATTTAATGCATTTACACAACACCAATCAAATTCAACACTACTCCCAATTCTATAAACACCAGAACCTAAAGTCACTACAGATTTACCATCCTTCTCATAAATAATATCATGCTGAACAGCATGGTAAGTCAAATACAAATAATTTGTATGCGCTGGATATTCAGCTGCTAAAGTATCAATTTGTCTAACAAAAGGAAGGATATTTTTTTGTTTTCTATATTTTCTTATTTTTTTCTCTATAGCATAAATACTTTCATTTTTTTTTTCATCAAAAAAAAGACTAGCTATTTGTCTATCGGAAAAACCTTCTTTTTTAGCTTTGATAAATAATTCATCCGGAATATTAAGCCAATCATCATAAAATAAAAGATCTTTTTTCGTTTGAAAAATGTTATCTAACTGATATAGAAACCATAAATCTATTTTCGTTAAAAGATGAATTTCTTTTATAGAAATACCTTTTTCCAAAGCTTCTTCTAGATACATAATTCTTTGATCCGTTGGTTTTTCCAATAGATGTTTAAGTAAATGAATAGATTCTATTTTTTTTTTATTTTTTGTATTATTTATAAAACCTAACATTCCTATATCTAACATACGAATACCTTTCTGTAAAGCCTCTTCAAACGATCCACCAATAGCCATAACTTCTCCTACACTCTTCATACTACTTCCAATTCTATTGGAAACTCCATAGAATTTTTTTAAATCCCATCTAGGAATTTTACATACGATATAATCTAATGCAGGTTCAAAAAAAGCATAAGTAGTTTTAGTTACAGAATTTTTTAATTCATTTAGACCATAACCTATAGATAATTTAGCAGAAACAAATGCTAGCGGATAACCTGTAGCCTTAGAAGCTAAGGCACTAGAACGAGAAAGACGAGCATTAACTTCAATCACTCGATAATCTTCCGATTTAGGATCCAATGCAAATTGAACATTGCATTCTCCTACTATTTTAAGATCTCTAGCTATGTGAAAAGATAATTCTCTCAGTTTATAGTATTCAGAATTGGTTAATGTTTGCGAAGGTGCTACTACAATACTTTCTCCTGTATGAATTCCTATAGGATCAAAATTTTCCATATTGCAGATTGCAATACAATTATCATATTGATCTCTTACTATTTCATATTCTATCTCTTTCCATCCTTCTAAATATTCTTCTATAACAACTTGGGAAGAATAAGAAAAAGCTTTGTTTACTATTTTTTTTAAATCATGAATATTTTTTGCAAAACCACTCCCTAAACCTCCAAGTGTATAAGCCGATCGAATTATAATAGGAAAACCTATTTGTAAAGCATAGGATATAGCATGATCAACAGAATTCACAACAAAACTTTTTGTTGTTTTTATATTCATACGATTCAAGTTCCTTCTAAATAATTCTCTATCTTCACTTTGAATGATTGATTCAATAGAAGTCCCTAAAACTTTAATTTTTTTTCTTTCTAAAATTCCTTCTTTAAAAAGTTGAATACCACAATTTAATGCTGTTTGACCTCCAAAAGAAAGTAAAATACCTTTTGGTTTTTCTTTATCAATTACTTTTTTTATAAAAAAAGAAGTGAGAGGAAGAAAATAAATTTTGTCAGAAATTTCTTTAGATGTTTGAACTGTAGCTATATTTGGATTAATTAATATTGTATAAAAACCTTCTTCTTTAAGAGCTTTTATAGCTTGTGTCCCAGAATAATCAAATTCACCAGCCTCTCCTATTTTCAAAGCTCCTGATCCTAGGATAAGAACTTTTTTTTTTTTATTTATTTTCATACTTATCTTGTAAGATCTTTTTTTATTTTAATTGTATTAATAATATTTTCTAATCATTAAGTCTATAAAAATATCAAATAAAAATTCAGTGTCTGTAGGGCCACCTGATGCTTCTGGATGAAATTGCACTGAAAAAAAAGGTTTATCATCATGAATGATTCCTTCACAAGTTTCATCATTTAAATTTTTAAAAAAAATTTTCCATTTTTTAAAAAAAAGATTTTTAGGATCTAAAACATAACCATGATTTTGTGATGTTATAAAATTTTTTCCCGTTTTTAGTAAAATAACTGGTTGATTATGTCCTCGATGTGCATATTTCAATTTATAAGTATCTCCTCCTGCAGAAAGTCCTAGAAGTTGATTTCCTAAACAAATTCCAAATATAGGTTTTTCTTTTTTCATGTAAAGACGAAGATGAAGTATAGTTTTTTCATAAATTTTTGGATTTCCAGGACCATTAGAAATAACTAAACCATCATATTCTTCCTTTGTAAAATCATAATCCCATGGAACTATTGTTACACTGCAATTTCTTCGTAAAAAAGAACGTAAAATATTATTTTTTAAACCTAAATCTACAAGTACAATTTTATATTTTCCTTTTCCATGTAACATTTTTTTCTTGACAGAAACTTTTTTAGAGAGATTCTCTTTATTGGGATTATAAAAGGAAATATCCTTTTTTTCTATTAATATCTTACCTAACAGAGAACCTCCATTTACTCTAAGTTTTTTTGCAATAAACCTAGTATCTACCCCATATACTCCTGGTACGCCATAATTTTTTAACCAATCGGATAAGGAAATATGCATATTCCAATGAGAAGGACGGTTACAATAATAAGAAATAATAATTCCTGATACTTGAATTCTATCTGACTCATAAAACTTATGTATATCATTTTCCTTATAAGGATGAGGTATTCCATAATTCCCTATGATAGGATAAGTATAAGTCAAAATTTGACCATTGTAAGATGGATCCGTTAAGCTTTCTGTATAACCAACCATAGCCGTATTAAATACTACTTCTCCCGAAGAAGAAATTGGTGCTCCAAAGTTATAACCTTGACACTTCGTTCCATCTTCAAAAAGTATCGTAGCCTTTCTTGTTTTTTTCATTTTTTTCTATGTATTCTAAGGCTTTTTTCAATTTTGATATAAATAATCTTATATGATCACTATTAATGATTAATGGAGGAAGTAATCTTAAAATATTTGAATTATTAGATGAACCTACAAACACTTTTTCCTTATAACATAAAATATGTTTTAAATAATGAATAGGAAAATCAAATTCCAAACCTAACATAAGTCCTCTTCCACTTATTTTTTTAATCTTAGGAATCATACGTAACTCTTTCATAAGAAGGCTTCCCATTCTTTTTGCATTTTTTATCAAATTTTCTTTTCTCATAACCTCTAAAACTGTAATAGCAGCTGTACAAGCAAGATGGCTTCCTCCAAACGTCGTTCCTAACATTCCATAATAAGGTCTAAATTTAGGATGGATAATTACTCCTCCTATAGGAAATCCATTTCCCATTCCTTTAGCAATAGTAATTAAATCTGGTTTTACCGAATAAAATTGATGAGAAAAAAATAATCCAGTTCTTCCATATCCACTTTGAATTTCATCAATAATAAAAATTGTATTGTATTTTCTGCATAATTTCCAGGCATTATGAAAAAAATTTACACCAGGATCTATTATTCCAGATACTCCTTGTATTCCCTCCGTAATTACAGCACAAATATCCCCTTTTTTTAATTCATTTTCTAAAAGTTTAGTATCACTATAATTGATAAATATAGTTTCATGTTTAGTATTAAAAGGGGCTACAATTTTATAGTTATCTGTAACGGATACACTCCCACTCGTCCTTCCATGAAAAGCTCCTTTAAAAGAAATAACTTTTTTTTTACCTGTATGAAATGATGCTATTTTAAGAGCATTTTCATTAGATTCTGTGCCAGAATTACAAAGAAATAAAGAATATTCTTCATATCCTGAAAGAACTCCAAGTATTTCAGCTAATTTTTTCTGTTGAGAAATCAAAATACTATTGGAATAATAACAAATTTTATGAATTTGTTCTGTTAATGATTTTACATAATATGGATGAGTATGACCAATGGAAATAACGGCATGTCCTCCATAAAAATCTAGATATTTATATCCTTTTTTATCAAAAACATAAACTCCTTCACTTTTAATTAATTCTATATTATTTATGGGGTAAACTTCAAATAAATTCATATTAAAAACAGATAGATTTTAATTTTAATCCACATTTTTCATCCAAATTAAACATAAGGTTCATATTCTGTATAGCTTGACCAGATGCTCCTTTGATAAGATTATCTATTATACTAGTTATAATTAATTGATCCTTTTCTTTAAAAAGATGCAAAATACATTTATTAGTATTGATTACTTGTTTTAAATCTATCTCTTGATCAGAAATTTCCACAAAAGGATGATTTTGATAATAATTTTCAAAAATTTCCTTATTCTCTTTCAGAGAAACATTAGAAAATGTATATAAAGTGACCATGATCCCTCTAGTAAAATTACCTCTATAAGGAATCATATAAATATCCGAAGAAAAACTTTTTTGAAGTTGATGAATTGTTTGTTTAATTTCGTGTAAATGTTGGTGTTTAAATATTTTATAAGTAGAAATGTTATTATTTCTCCAACTAAATTGATTAGTTTCCGTCATCTCCTTTCCTGATCCTGTAGAACCTGTTATTGCACTAATATGTATATTCTTTTTTAAGAATCCTTTTTTTGCTAAAGGAATGACAGATAATAAAATTGCCGTAGCATAACATCCAGGATTTGCAATATTATTAGATGTAGAAATAATTTCTTTATATAATTCTGGTAATCCATAAATAAATTTTCTTTGTCTAAATGTGGATTCATTAACCAATCTAAAATCCTGACTAAGATCAATTATTTTTACAGTTTCTGATATGTTATTTAGTTCTTTTCTGGATCTTCCATGCCCTGAACAAAGAAAAACAATATCAATATCTTTACTTAAAGAATCGGAATACCTCACATCACCTATTTCTCCTAATAAATCTTTATGGGTACAATGGATCAACTTACCTGGTTTACTTCTACTTACCACATTTTTTATGCTTGCTTTTGGATGATAGATTATTAATCTAATTAATTCTCCTGCTGTAAACCCTGTTCCTCCTATAATACCTATTTTTATCATTTTTCTTCTTTACTTTTTGTTATTTTATGATAGATTTTCATTTGATTACTAAGAATTTTAGTAAAACCTTTAACATCATCTGCTGTCCAAGCATTATTCATTTCTCCATATTGAGCCATTTTAGAATTCATTAAATCAAATTTAGACTTAATGCCTACTAAATGAAATCTATAAGGAGATAAGATGACCTCTACAGTTCCTGTTAATCTTTCTTGTGTACTACTTAAGAATGTTTCTATATTACGCATGACAGGATCTAAATATTGAGCCTCATGAAGTAACATTCCATACCAATTCGACAATTGTTCTTTCCAATATAGTTGCCATTTTGTAAGAATATGTTTTTCTAAAAGATGATGAGCTTTAATAATGATCATAGCTGCAGATGCTTCAAAAGCAACTCTACCTTTTATCCCTAAAATAGTATCTCCTATATGCATCCCTCTTCCTATTGCGAATTGAGAAGCTATTTTCTCAATTTTTACTATATTTTTTATAACATCTTCTTTTTTTCTATTAACACCTATTAATTCTCCTTTTTTAAATTCTAATTCTAGTTTTTCACTTCCTTTTTTACTTAATTTTTTTGTATATGCTTTTTCTGGTAATTCTTCGTATGAAGTAAGTGTTTCATTTCCACAAATACTAGTTCCCCAAATTCCTTTATTAATAGAATATTTTGCCTTATCCCAACAGGTATATATTCCGTTATTTCTCAAATATTCTATTTCTTCTTTTCTTGAAATTTTTAAATCTCTTATAGGAGATATGGTAATTTTTTCTGGACAAATAATTTGAAAAGCTATATCAAATCTAATTTGATCATTTCCTGCCCCAGTACTTCCATGAGCTATGGCTTTTGCTTTAATATTGTTTGAATATTTTGCAATTTGAATAGCTTGAAAAATTCTTTCTGAGCTAGCTGAAAGTGGATAAGTATTGTTTTTCAGTATATTTCCAAATATAAGATATTTGATACAATTTTGATAATATTCTTCTATAGCATTAATAGTTTTATGAGACTTAGCTCCTAGATTTAATGCTCTATCTTGTATATCTTTCAGTTCGTTTTTCTGAAATCCTCCTGTATTAATGATAACTGTATGAACTTCATATCCCTTTTTAATTAAATATTTTAAACAATAAGACGTATCCAATCCTCCACTATAAGCAAGAACAATTTTATCTCCATAATCTAATAAATCTATATTTTTTTTCTTCATCTTTTCATTTTCCTTTTTAGATGAAGGTTTGAACAAAAGACCAGTACAAAGACACATTTTTCTTTTATTTTTCTTCAAAATATCAAAATTAGCACAACTTTTACATCCTTTCCAAAAATCTTCTGATTGAGGAAGCTCACTAAAAGTAACAGGTTTAAATCCAAGTTTTGTATTAATCTTAATAACTGGATGACTTGTTGTTATACTAAAAATTTTAGAATTTGGAAATTTTCTTCTGGAAAGCTTAAATATTTCTATTTTAAGATTTTTTGCTAATCCTTGTTTCCTAAATTCAGGAAAAACAATCAAACCTGAATTCACTACAAACTCTTTTTTTTGATAAAAGTCAAGGTAACTAAATCCTGCTATCTTACCATTGAAAAAAGCAATAACAGCATTTCCATGTGTTATTTTTGATTTAATATACTCTGGATCCTTTTTCGAAATTCCTGTTCCTCTAATTTTTGCTGATTCTTGTATCTTTTTGCAAATCAAGGAAGCATATTTTGTATCTCCATCATGAGAAACCCTAACTTCTATTTTCATTTTCTAAAAAAAAAAGTACTATAAAAAAAATTTTACAAATAAATGACGATTCATAATGTTTTTTTTTATCACTTTACTTTAAAATTTTTATTTACTTATGCTACTATAATAAGAACAAAGTTAAGCCTTTTTAAAGATTCATTTTATATTACATATGAATACTTGGAATTTTTGAAATCAAACGAAATTCTAATCCTTTTACCTTTTCTAATTTTTTCAAAAATATAGAACTAATATCCAATTTATATTTTTTAGATTCAAAAAAAGAATGATTGATTTTCTCATTTTTTTTATCATCATAAAGAAGAATATGAATTTGCGTATCTCCTATTTGTTGAGAAAAAAGTCTATCAATTTCATTAATCATTGAGTTATTTAAATTTTTTATATTGATTTTTATTATCAATTTATGAGATAAATTCTTTAAAACGTTTTGCATATTTTCTATATGAAAAATATGGATTTGATTATTTTTATATTTGGATTTATAAATCGAAAAACTTATATACAAAAGACTATTTTTTAATAAAAAATGCTCATATTTTAAATACTGTTGTCCATATAGACAAAATTCTTTAGATGAATGATCATCCTCTAATAAAAATAGACCATATTTTTTTCCACTTTTTATAAAAACTTTTTTTTCTATTTTTGATAGAATACCGCATATACAAATTTTTTTTCCTATCAGTTTGAATTCATTTTTATTTAGCTGATCAATAGAGATATTGGTAAAAAATTTTCTCTCATAAAAAAAATCATCTAATGGATGGGAAGAGACGTAAATACCTAATACTTCTCTTTCTTTGGATAATTTATATATATTACTCCATGGTTTTTTTTCTTCAGAAAGAAGAATAGGTTTTTCTATCTTAGTATTTTTAGATAAATTCTTTTTTTTATATTTTAATCCGAATCGAATAATTTTTTCTATATTATTTTGATTATTCTTTTCATCAAAATAAAAATAATTATCTCTGGATATACAGAAAAGATCCAATGAACCAGATAATACTAAACATTCTAAAGTCTTTTTATTCACTATACGTAAGTCAATTCGTTTTACCATATCAAAAATAGAAGTAAATGGACCATTTTTTTCTCTTTCATTAATAATTTCTTTCACTGCATTTTTTCCAACACCTTTGATCCCTCTCATTCCAAATCTAATACAATTCAGATTTTTTTTTACTTTGAAAAAAGCATCACTGTCATTAATGTCTGGACTTATCACAAGAATTTTCATACGTTTACATTCATTTATAAATGATGTAAGTTCTTTAATATTATCCATATTGTTACTTAAAACAGATGCCATATATTCATATGGATAATGAACCTTCAGATAAGCAGTTTGAAATGCTATATAAGCATAACATGTTGCATGAGATTTATTAAAAGCATAACAAGAGAAATATTCCCAATCTTTCCATATTTTTTCTAATATTTTTTTCGGATATCCTTTTATAATAGCCTGATCTATGAATTTATTTTTCATTTTATTTAATACTTCCTTTTGTTTTTTTCCCATTGCAATTCTGAGAAAATCTGCTTCACTTTTACTAAAACCTGCAATTTTCTGGGAAATTAACATGACCTGTTCCTGATATATGGTTATTCCATAAGTTTCTTTTAAAAATTCTTCCATTTCTGGAAGATCATATTTTATAGTTTCTTTTCCATGTTTTCTATTAATAAAATTTGGAAGATACTGTAATGGTCCAGGTCTATATAGAGCTGTCATTGCTATTAATTCATCAAATTTATCAGGTTTCAGTAAACGTAAATATTTTTGCATTCCTGTAGATTCATATTGAAAAACGGCTATTGTTTCTCCTTTTTTAAATAAAGAATAAGTTTTTTCATCATCCAAAGGAAAAGTGAACTTTTTATTACTACTATTATTATTAGTATTATATTTTCTAATTAAATTTAAAGTGTCTTTAATAATGGTTAAAGTTTTTAATCCTAAAAAGTCCATTTTTAATAATCCAACTTTTTCTACAACATTGTTATCAAATTGAGTTAATAATAAATCGGATTCTTTTGAAATAGATACCGGTATATATTTTTTTATATCACATGGACTTATAATAATCCCACAAGCATGTATTCCTGTACTTCTTATAGATCCTTCTATAGTTTTTGCATGTTGTAAAACTTTGCTATCAAGAGTTTTATTATCTAAAATGTTTCTTAATTTTTCTATATTTTCTATATCTATTTTTCTTAACTTATCCGAAAGAAAATTTTTTTCTTTCGATAAAATTTTTTTCAACGATAAATTAGGTGTCATCTTAGCAAGATGATCCGTTCTTTTTAAAGATAAATTCAATACTCTAGCTGTATCACGTATAGCAGATTTTGCTCCCATAGTAGCATACGTTATAATTTGAGCAACTTGATTTTTTCCATATTTTTGAACAACCCATTCAATAATCTTTTCACGTCCTCTATCATCAAAATCAATATCTATGTCTGGTAAGGATATTCTATCTGGATTTAAAAATCTTTCAAAAAGAAGATTATATTTGATTGGATCTATATCTGTAATTCCTATACAATAGGCTACAACAGATCCAGCGACAGAACCTCTTCCAGGCCCAACTGATATATTCATTTTTCTAGCTTGACTAATAAAATTATGAACAATCAAAAAATAACCAGGATATCCAATTTTTTCTATGGTTTTTAATTCAAAATGTATTCTTTCTTTAATATCCTTTGTGATATTTTGATAACGTTTTTTAGCTCCTTCATATGTAATAATTTTCAGAAATTGGTTTTCTCCCCTATCTCCTCCATCTATTTTATCCATTTTATTTTCAAATAATCTTGGTATTTGAAATTTTGGAAGTAATATTTTTTTCGATAAACTATATGTTTCTACTTTATTAATTAATTCTTCTAAAGAGTCAAATGCTTCCGGTATATCTGAAAAAATATCCTTCATTTGTTCAGAACTCTTGAAATAAAATTCATGATTAGGGAAACCAAATCTATAACCTCTACCTTTACCTATAGGCGTTTCTTTTTTTTCTCCATTTTTTACACAAAGTAAAATATCATGAGCATAAGCGTCTTTTTGATCCAAATAAAAAGTGTTGTTTTGTACTATATATTTTACATGATGTTTATCAGATAATTCTAACAATGTATTATTTACATAATCTTCTTCATCTAATCCATGACGTAATAATTCTATGTAAAAATCATCTCCAAAAAGTTCTTTCCACCATAAAAAAACTTTTTCTGCTTTTCTTTTACCTTTACTAAGAATTATCTGTGGTATTTCTGCATAAATATCTCCTGTTAAAGCTATCAAATTTTGATGATGTTTTTCTATCAAATTTTTTCCAATTCTAGGTATTCCCGCATAAAAACCTTCTGTATAACCAAGAGAACAAAGTTTGGATAAATTGTGATATCCATTTTTATTTTTGGATAATAAAACTTGAGAATAACGTTTGTCTGGTTGTTCTTTAGTAAATTTTTTTTGTAAATAAGATTCTGAAATAAAAATTTCACATCCTATAATTCCTTTAATAGATTTTTTTGATGAAGAATATTTTTTATTTGCATAATGAATAGCATTTAAAAAATGAAAAGACCCCATCATATTTCCACAATCCGTTATGCCTAAAGCAGGCATATCGTAAAATATAGCTCTATCTATCATAGATTTAATATTCATAGTAGAATAGAGAATAGAGAAAGAAGTATGATTATGAATATGAGAATATTTTTTTTTTTTCAAATTATCATTTTCATCATGAGAATTCCTCTTTTTATCTATCCTTTTTTTTATTTTTATTTTATTAGAAGAATAAGGAATCTCAAAAGAGACAAAAGAATTGGAAATCATAGATTTATGTGTACTTCTAAATACTGAAAGTATATTTTCTTTATCTATACCAATATCATTTTTTGATATAATTCCTAGACGTATAAGTTCTAAAAAACAACGAGATGTAGCTTTTACATCATTTGCCGCATTATGTAAATAAGGAAGAGAAACTCCAAATAATTTATGATATAATTCGGATAATGTAGGCCATTTAAATTTTTTTCTTATTCCAGGTAATTTACAATAATTGACAGAAAGCTCTTTTGTATCTAGTATCTTTTTTTTTTCAAAGTCAATTCTTTTTTTTAATCTAAAAAATTCACAATTTATAACTTTGATATCAAATTCCAAATTATGCCCTATTATATATTCTGATTTATCGATAGTTTTTTGAAACTCAGTTAATACAAAATCTAAGTTTTTCCCTTCTTTATCGGCTATTTCATTAGTTATTCCATGAATTATAAATGAATTAAAAGGAATATCATATTCATCTGGTTTTATAATAAAATTTTTGAATTCTATTAAATTTCCTAGTATGTCATGACTTTGCCATGCTATCTGTACAACTCTTGGCCAATTTTCTGTGTTTTTTATGGGTAAATGGTAGTTCTGAGGTAATCCTGTAGTCTCGGTATCGAAAATAAAATACATTTTTTTTATTTTAAAAATCTTAAAATAAGTTATTCCTTTTATTTTTTATAAACTTAATTTTTTAACTCAATCTTAAGAAAAAATTTATATGATGAAAAATTATTAGTTTTGTATTTAAGAGGATTATTAAGATTTGTTAAATCCTATATTTTCCTATTCATCTTTTCCAAATAAAGGATCTTAATCTTAATCAACAAATTTTAAATAAATATTATGTCTAATCTAACAGAAGAAACAAAAGAAAAAGAAGAAATAAAAAATGAAGGTAAAAACAAAGATCGTCTTACAATATTAAATGATGATCATTCAAAAATAAAAAGTTTCGATTGGACGGAATATGAAAAGGATTTCAATCATGACCTTCAAGAAGATAGAAAAAAACTAGAAAAAATTTACACAGAAAAATTTCCTAAAATACATGAATTAGAAATATATCAGGGAACAATAACTCTTATTACAAATAAAAATATTATCGTAGATATTGGTTTTAAAGCAGAAGGGGCTATTCCTCTTAGTGAATTTAAAGAAGAAACATCCTTTAAAATAGGAGATAAAATTGATGTAATGATAGTAAAGATGGATTACAGAGGAGAATGTATTTTTTCATATCAAAAAGCAAAAATACTAAAAAATTGGCAAAAAATTAATGAATCTTATGAAAAAGGTGAAGTTATTCTAGGATATGTTGCAGCAAGAACAAAAGGGGGTTTAATTGTAGAGATTTTTGAAATCGAATGCTTTTTGCCTGGATCCCATATTAATGTAAAACCTGTTAGAGATTATGATACTTATGTTGGAAAAACTATGGAAGTTAAAATTGTTAAAATCAATCAAAAAACTAATAATGTAGTAGTTTCACATAAAGTGTTGATAGAAAGAGATATAGAGGAGCAAAAAAAAGAAATGATATCTAAACTAGATAAAGGTCAAGTTTTAGAAGGAAAAATTAAAAATATTCTTCCTTATGGAGCTTTTGTTGACTTAGGAGGAGTAGATGCTTTATTACATATTACAGATATGAGCTGGCCTCATATCAGTCATCCAACAGAAGTTGTTCAATTAGAACAAGAATTGAAGTTCGTCGTTTTAGGTGTAGATAAAGAAAAAAACAGAGTTCAATTAGGATTAAAACAATTGCAACCTCATCCTTGGAATTCTTTAGATGAGAATTTAAAAGTAGGAAGTAAAATTAAAGGAAAAGTTAGTGTTTTAGCCGATTACGGAGCATTTATTGAAATAATACCAGGAGTAGAAGCTTTGCTTCATATAAGTGAAATGTCTTGGTCTTCGGATCTATCTTCTGCACAAGATTTTGTACATGTAGGAGAAGTATTAGAGGCCCTTATATTAACAATAGATCGTGAAGAAAGAAAGATGTCTTTAAGTGTTAGACAATTAACTAACGATCCATGGTTGGATATTCAGAACAAATATCCAATAGGATCAAAGCATAAAGGTGTTGTTCGAAAGTTTACGAATTTTGGAGTTCTTTTAGAATTAGAGAAAGGAATATCTGGCTTTATTTATACAAATGATCTTTCATGGACTAAAAGAATTAAACAACCTTCAGGTTTTTGTAACTTAAATGATAAACTAGAAGTAATCATATTATCTATAGATACTCAAACTAGAAGATTAATCTTAGGTCATAAACAATTAACAAATAATCCATGGGATAAATATGACAAAATTTATCAAACAGGAAGCATCCATGATGGAAAAATTATTAATTTTTTTGAAAAAGGAGCAACCATTAAATTTATTAATTCAATGATTGATGAGGAAATAGAAGCTTTTGCTCCATTGCGATTTTTGGAAAAAAAAGATGGTAGTATCCTGAAAAAAGGAGAAAAAAGTAATTTTAAGATTATTGAATTTAACAAAGAAAATAAAAAAATTATTGTTTCTCATACTTCCATTTATAAAGATTCTCAGAAAAAAGAATTTCGTAATAAAAAATTTGAAAAATCAACTTTTGGAGATATTGCTGGGTTAGCGAGACTAAAGGAAAAAATAGAAAAGGAAAAAAAATAAAAAAAAGAGATGGAGACACACCCTATCGCAGAAAAAGAAGGATGGAAAGTAGGAAAAGATATACCTGTTTGGGCTAATAATGAATTGTATTTAACTACAATTAAAGGTGGTTATTTATTGGATGGTGAAAAACCTATTGAAGCATACAAGAGATTATCTAATAATGCTTCTAGGATACTTAAAAAACCAAAAATAGAAAAAAAATTTTTTGAAATATTATGGAATGGATGGCTCATTCCTTCTACTCCTGTTATGGTTAATCTTGGAACGGAGAAAGGTTTACCGATAAGCTGTTTTTCTGGAAGAATTGGAGATAGCATGTATGAAATATACAGAAAAAATTTAGAGATGTCTATTTTAAGCAAACATGGAGGAGGAACGTCTTATGATTTTAGTCTTATTCGTCCTATCGAAAGTCCTATAAAAAAAGGAATTTTAGGTACCTCTGATGGAATTATACCTTTTATTAAATCTTATGACAGTACTATCATTGCAAGTAAACAAGGAAGAACAAGAAGAGGGGCTGTTGCTATTTATTTAAACATAAAACACAAAGAATATCCGGATTTTTTAAGAATAAGAGAACCAAAAGGTGATATTAATAGACAATGTCATAATATACATCAGGGGGTTATCCTTTCTAATTCTTTTATGGAAAAAGTCTTAATAAAAAATGGAAAAGAAAGATGTCTATGGATCAATACGCTAAAGGAACGTGTTAAAACAGGAGAACCATACTTATTTTTTCGAGATAACGCAAATAGAAATCTTCCAGAAAATTGGACAAAAAACGGATTGAAAATACATCATAGTAATCTTTGTTCAGAAATTATGTTACCTACAGATGAAAATCATACTTTGGTCTGTTGTCTGTCTTCTTTAAATTTGTATAAGTATTTTGAATGGAAAAATACTAAAACCGTTTTTTATTCTGTCTTATTTCTTGATGCTGTTTTGCAAGAATTTATTGACAAAGGTAAAAATATAAAGGGAATAGAAGATGCTGTAAATTTTGCGAAAAAAAGCAGAGCTTTAGGTTTAGGAGCTTTAGGCTGGCATTCTTATTTACAGTCTAGATTAATTCCTTTTATTTCTAAAAAATCTGAAACATTAACTCATAATATATTTAAAAAAATTCAGTTTGAATCTAAAAAAGCTACTCAATATTTAGCTAAAGAATATGGAGAATCTGAATGGAATAAAGGAACAGGAAGAAGAAATTTAACTTTGATGGCTATAGCTCCAAATAGAAGTTCTGCTAAATTAGCAGGAGGTTTATCTCAAGGAATAGAACCAATAGCTGCTAATATTTATGTAGATGACGATGCAAAAGGCATGCATATTAGGAAAAATCCATTTTTGGAAAAAGTTTTGATAAAAAACGGTTATAACCTACCAGAAGTATGGGAACAAATAGCTAATGAAAAAGGATCTTGTCTTAGCCTCATAAAAGGTCTTAGCGATAACGAAAGAAACGTTTTCCGATGTTTTAAAGAAATAGATCAATTAGAATTAATTAAACAAGCTAGTATACGACAGAGATACCTTGATCAAGGTCAAAGCATTAATCTTTCTTTTCATCAAAATGCTCCCGCTAAATTTATAAATAAAGTACATTTAGAAGCTTGGAAAATAGGATTAAAAAGTTTGTATTATTATAGAAGTGAGAGTATATTACGAGCAGATAATACAAGAAAAAGAGATTTATACTCCGAATGTTTATTTTAAATTTTAAAAAAAAAAAAAAAGGGCAGCGACTTACTCTCCCAGATTATTCCAGTACCATCAGCGCTAATGTGTTTAACTTCTCTGTTCGGAATGGTAAGAGGTGATCCACATTGCTATAACCACCCTTCATAAAAATTATTATCTTATATCGATGTAATCGATAATCAAATTAATTAAAAAACATAACATACATATATATAAAAATAAGGAAAAAGCTTACGGGTAATTAGTACTACTCAGCTTTGATATTACTATCTTTACACTTGTAGCCTATCTACGTTGTAATCTTCAACGACCCTTAAAAGAAGCCTAATCTTGTGGGGAGCTTCGCACTTATATGCTTTCAGTGCTTATCTCTTCCGAACTTAGCTACTCAGCGTTGCACCTGGCGATACAACTGATACACCAGAGGTTCGTCCGATTCGGTCCTCTCGTACTAGAATCAGCTCCACTCAAGCTTCTAACGCTCACAATAGATAGAGACCGAACTGTCTCACGACGTTCTGAACCCAGCTCGCGTGCCACTTTAATGGGCGAACAGCCCAACCCTTGGGACCTTCTCCAGCCCCAGGATGTGACGAGCCGACATCGAGGTGCCGAACCTCCCCGTCGATATGAGCTCTTGGGGGAGACTAGCCTGTTATCCCCGGAGTACCTTTTATCCTTTGAGCGATGGCCCTTCCATTCGGAACCACCGGATCACTATGCCCTACTTTCGTACCTGATCGACTTGTCAGTCTCACAGTCAAGCACCCTTATGCCATTACACTCTACACACGATTACCAAACGTGTTGAGGGTACCTTTGGAAGCCTCCGTTACTTTTTTGGAGGCGACCACCCCAGTCAAACTACCCACCACGCAATGTCCTCTATATTATATATATAGAGTTAGATTTCAAATAGAAAAAGGGTGGTATTTCAAGGTTGATTCCATACCGCCTAGCGACAATACTTCTTCATCTCCCACCTATCCTACACATTTTCTAATCAAAATCAATACGAAGCTATAGTAAAGGTTCACAGGGTCTTTTCGTCCCATTGCGAGTAATCGGCATCTTCACCGATATTACAATTTCACCGAGCTCACGGCCGAGACAGTTTCCAGATCGTTACACCATTCGTGCAGGTCGGAACTTACCCGACAAGGAATTTCGCTACCTTAGGACCGTTATAGTTACGGCCGCCGTTTACTGGGGCTTCAGTCAAAAGCTTTGCTATAAATAGCTAACCTCTTTCTTTAACCTTCCAGTACTGGGCAGGTGTCAGACCCTATACGTCATTTTTCAATTTAGCAGAGTCCTGTGTTTTTGATAAACAGTCGCCTGGATATTTTCACTGCGACCTTCTTATAAGGAAGGCAACCTTTATCCCGAAGTTACAGGTCATTTTTGCCTAGTTCCTTAGCCGTGAATCACTCGAGCACCTTAGGATTCTCTCCTTAACTACCTGTGTCGGTTTTGGTACGGATCTCTTTTATCTGAAGCTTAGAGGCTTTTCTTGGAAGTTCTTACCTGTACTATCCACTCGCCCGAAGGTTTGCGGTACTATCATAGATCAGCAAAATATACGGATTTTCCTATATATTTTATACCTAGCTATTTTAACGTACACTTCCGTCCGTACGCGACAGTTTCATTCCTTCGTCCCCCCTATCGCAATAAAAGAAAGTACCGGAATATTAACCGGTTATCCATCGACTACATCCATCGATTATATCTTAGGTTCCGACTAACCCTCAGTTGATTAACATAGCTGAGGAACCCTTAGTTTTTCGGTGTGCGGGTTTCTCTCCCGCATTATCGTTACTTATACCTACATTTTCTTTTGTAATTACTCCACTATATTTCACAATATAACTTCTGCGTTATTACAATGCTCCCCTACCGATTTTTTTAATCCCATAGTTTCGGCGATATATTTATGCCCGATTATTATCCACGCTTAATCACTCGACTAGTGAGCTGTTACGCACTCTTTAAATGAATAGCTGCTTCCAAGCTAACATCCTAGCTGTCTAAGTGATTAAACTTCGTTTGTTCAACTTAATATATACTTAGGGGCCTTAACTGATGGTCTGGGTTGTTCCCCTCTCGGACATGGACCTTAGCACCCATGCCCTCACTACCGTGAAACATAATAACAGAATTCGGAGTTTGTCAGGATTTAGTAGGTGATGAAACCCCTTTATCCAATCAGTAGCTCTACCTCTGTTATACTTTACACGATGCTGCACCTAAATGCATTTCGGGGAGTACGAGCTATCTCCGAGTTTGATTGGCCTTTCACCCCTATCCACAAGTCATCCGAAGACTTTTCAACGTCAACCGGTTCGGTCCTCCACTATGTGTTACCACAGTTTCAACCTGCTCATGGATAGATCACTCGGTTTCGCGTCTAATTCTTCCGACTTAATGCCCTATTCAGACTCGCTTTCGCTATGGCTCCATAGCTGAACTATTTAACCTTGCCGGAAAAATTAACTCGTAGGTTCATTATGCAAAAGGCACGTCGTCACCTCACGAAGAGGCTCCGACAGCTTGTAGGCGTATGGTTTCAGGATCTATTTCACCCTTCTATTCGAAGTACTTTTCACCTTTCCCTCACGGTACTAGTTCACTATCGGTCTCTGAGTAGTATTTAGCCTTACCGGATGGTCCCGGCAGATTCAGACAAGATTTCCCGTGTCCCGTCCTAATCAGGTTACTACATTAGGTCAACTTTCTATTTTGTATACAGGATTATCACCTTCTATGATTGGTTTTTCCAAACCATTCTACTATAAAAAAAAGACTTTATTATTGTAGACCTACAACCCCTTTACAGTCTCAAGGAACTATAAAAGTTTAGGCTGTTCCATTTTCGCTCGCCACTACTAACGGAATCACTTTTGTTTTCTTTTCCTCTAGATACTTAGATGTTTCAGTTCTCTAGGTTTACTTTACTTTATCAAAAAGTAATATCATAATATTATTTATGATAGGTTTCCCCATTCGGAAATCTGCGGATCAATTTGTATGTGCCAATCCCCGCAGCTTATCGCAGCTTATCACGTCCTTCTTCGCCTCTCAGAGCCTAGGCATCCACCATACGCCCTTATTTAGCTTTTTTCCCTAAAAATTTATTTTAGTATGTTATGTTATGTCAAAGATCTTTAAATAAAAATGGAGAATATCGGAGTCGAACCGATGACCTCCTGCTTGCAAAGCAGGCGCTCTATCCAACTGAGCTAATCCCCCCCCTTCTTTTTCTCAAATTGTTTTATATATACTATTTAAGTATTATTATATCTTCTTAATTAATTATATAGTCTCGCGCGGAATTGAACCGCGGACCTCTACATTATCAGTGTAGCGCTCTAACCAACTGAGCTACGAGACTGAACATGTAAATGAAACATGATCTATAATTAATTAGATAGATATTTTATTTTAATAAAAAGAAAACTTCTAACCCTGATACTTCAGATTTTTTTTGTAAAAAACTCCGAAAAAAGAGATATTCCAGCCGCACCTTCCGGTACGGCTACCTTGTTACGACTTAGCCCCAGTTATCGATTTTACCTTAAGCAGTTCCTTTTACGGTCACCGATTTCAGGTCCCCCCGACTTCCATGGCTTGACGGGCGGTGTGTACAAGGCCCGGGAACATATTCACCGCATCATGGCTGATATGCGATTACTAGCGATTCCAACTTCATGGAGTCGAGTTGCAGACTCCAATCCGAACTGAGATCGGCTTTTAGAGATTAGCTTTTGATTGCTCAGTAGCAAAACCCTTTGTACCGACCATTGTAGCACGTGTGTAGCCCAAGGTATGAGAGCCGTGATGATTTGACGTCATCCCCACCTTCCTCACGACTTACGTCGGCAGTCTTGTTAGAGTCCCCGACTTTACTCGCTGGCAACTAACAATAAGGGTTGCGCTCGTTGAGGGACTTAACCCAACACCTCACGGCACGAGCTGACGACAACCATGCAGCATCTTGTACTCCGTCCGAAGACTAAACTATTTCTAGCTTATTCGTAGTACATTTAAACCTTGGTAAGGTTCCTCGCGTATCATCGAATTAAACCACATGCTCCACCGCTTGTGCGGGCCCCCGTCAATTCCTTTGAGTTTCAGCCTTGCGGCCGTACTCCCCAGGTGGATCACTTATCACTTTCGCTTAGCCGCTGAATGAAAATCCAACAACTAGTGATCATCGTTTACGGCGTGGACTACCAGGGTATCTAATCCTGTTTGCTCCCCACGCTTTCGTGCCTCAGCGTCAGTATAGACTTAGTAACCTGCTTTCGCGATCGGTGTTCTGTGTAATATCTATGCATTTCACCGCTACACTACACATTCCAGCTACTCCAATCTCACTCAAGTTGATCAGTATCAATAGCAATTTTAACAGTTAAGCTGCAACATTTCACTACTGACTTAATAAACCGCCTACGCACCCTTTAAACCCAATAAATCCGGATAACGCTTGTGTCCTCCGTATTACCGCGGCTGCTGGCACGGAGTTTGCCGACACTTATTCGTATGGTACCTTCATAATTTTTATCTCGTAAAAATCTTTATTTCCAATACAAAAGCAGTTTACAACCCGTAAGGCCTTCCTCCTGCACGCGGCGTGGCTGGTTCAGAGTTTCCTCCATTGACCAATATTCCTCACTGCTGCCTCCCGTAGGAGTCTGGTCCGTATCTCAGTACCAGTGTGGGGGATCACCCTCTCAGGCCCCCTACCGATCATTGTCTTTGTAGGCTTTTACCCTACCAACTAACTAATCGGACGCACGCCTATCTTTTGCCGCATTTCTGCTTTAATAATATAGTCATGCAACTTAATTATACTATAGAACATTAATCTAAGTTTCCTTAGGCTATTTTCTTGCAAAAGGTAAGTTACGTACGTGTTACGCACCCGTTCGCCGGTCGCCATCAAAAACTATTATAGAATAATAATTTCCATGTTGCCCCTCGACTTGCATGTGTTAAGCCCGCCGCTAGCGTTCATCCTGAGCCAGGATCAAACTCTCCGTTGTGTATTAATTATATAAAAATGTCAAATACGCAATTATAAAAACCCGTTAAGAACCAGGAATTAGAAGCTTTTCTTTTAAATTTCATAATAAAGACAAAGAACTATATATTTTTAATACCTAATAATATAATAAATCAAAAATTAGGTATATAAATAAAAAACAAACAAATGTATATATTTTTTTTCCTAAAAAAAAATAAACTAATTTTAAAGAATTAATTTTTTTATAATTTTTTAATTTTTTTTTCATGAGAACCTCAAATTTTGAATTTGACTATCCTTTAGATTTACTAGCAAAATATCCAACAAAAGAAAGAGACGAATCCAGATTAATGATTATTCATAGGCACAACAATAAAATTGAACATAAATATTTTAAAGATTTACATTTTTATTTCGAAGAAGGAGACACTCTTATTTTAAATAATACAAAAGTTTTTCCGGCAAGATTATTTGGAAATAAAGAAAAAACAGAAGCAAAAATAGAAGTTTTTTTACTCAGAGAATTAGATTCATCAGATAGAATTTGGGATGTTCTTGTTGATCCAGCAAGAAAAGTAAGAGTAGGAAATAAATTAAATTTTGGTTCTGGATTAACAGGAGAAGTTATAGACAATACCACTTCAAGAGGAAGAATTCTTCAAATTCATTTTAATGGAACACACGAAAAACTTATAAAAAAAATAAAGGAATTAGGAAAAACTCCTCTCCCAAAATATATTAAAAGACTACCAGAAAAAATTGACGAAATACGTTATCAAACTATTTATGCAAAAATAGAAGGATCAGTAGCTGCTCCTACAGCAGGGCTACATTTTTCAAAACATTTATTAAAAAAATTAGAAATTAAAGGAATAAATTTAGTAGAAATTACATTACATTTAGGATTGAGTAGTTTCTTTCCCGTAGAAGTAGAAGATATATCAAAACATAAAATGGATTCTGAAAAATGTTTTATAAAAAAAGATGTTTGCTCTATTATTAATAATACAATTCAACAAAAAAAACGTATATGTGCTGTAGGGACATCATCTATGCGTGCTATAGAAAGTTCAGTTTCTTCTAATAAAAACCTTAATCCATTTTCAGGATGGACAAATAAATTTATTTTTCCTCCTTATAATTTTAGTATAGCAAATACTATGATTACAAATTTTCATATGCCTAAATCTACCTTATTAATGATGATAGCAGCATTTTCCGGATATGATCTAATAATGAAAGCATACAAGATAGCTATAGAGGAAAAATATAGATTTCACTCTTATGGAGATTCCATGCTTATTTTATAAAAAAATGAATAATGTTAGATAAACTTTTTATTTTTTTATCTTCACATTTATAATAAATTTCTATGAAATCTATCCTAAATTCTATCAAAAAAACTATCAAAAAGGAAATGATTCTCTTTGAAAAAGAATTTTCAATTCTTTTAGAGAGTAAAATCCCCCTTGTAAATAAAATAACAAATTATATTATTCATAGAAAAGGAAAAGAAATACGTCCCATGTTTGTTTTTTTAATAGCAAAAATGCTTGGATGCATACAAAAAAAAACATATCATACCGCATATATAATAGAACTAATTCATACTGCTACTCTTGTTCATGATGATGTCATAGATAATAGTTCATTACGTCGAGGTTCTCTTTCAATCAATGCTATTTGGAAGAATAAAAAAGCCGTTTTAATAGGCGATTTTTTACTTTCTAAAAGCCTTTTATTAGCCACAGATAATAATTATTATGATTTACTAAAAATTATATGTAAAACCATCAAAAATATGAGTGAAGGAGAATTATTACAAATGGATAAATCGGAAAAATTAGACATTACAGAGAAAATATATAAACAAATTATTTTTTACAAAACTGCTGGTCTAATTTCTGCTTCTTGTGAAGGAGGAGCCTTATCAGTTAATGCTGAGACAAAAACAATATTTCAAATGAAAAAATTTGGAGAATTAATTGGTTTAGCATTTCAAATTCGAGACGATTTATTTGATTATGATGAATTAAATAATTCAGGAAAACCTATTGGTACTGATTTAAAAGAGAAGAAAATTACACTACCTCTTATATATGCTATTCGAAATGCTTCAAAAAATGATCAAGAATCAATCTTAAATTCCATAAAATATTATAATAATGAAAAAAGAAATCACATAATTTATTATGTTAAAAAATATGGAGGAATAAAATATGCAACAAAAAAAATGATACAAATACGTGATAGTGCTTTGAAAATATTAAATAAATATCCAGAAAGTTTAGAAAAAGAATCGTTAAAAAAAATGGTTTATTTTGTTATAGAAAGAAATATATAATAATTAACAATGAAAAATAATTTAGTGATTGTTGAATCCCCTACTAAAGCTAATACTATTCAAACATTTCTTAATAAAGATTTTTATGTTGTTCCAAGTTA
This sequence comes from Blattabacterium cuenoti, assembly GCF_014251235.1. Taxonomy (NCBI): domain Bacteria; kingdom Pseudomonadati; phylum Bacteroidota; class Flavobacteriia; order Flavobacteriales; family Blattabacteriaceae; genus Blattabacterium; species Blattabacterium cuenoti. The sequence continues at coordinate 351,161 of NZ_CP059181.1, forward strand.
CGGACATCTTATAGATCTTCCGGAAAAAAAAATAGGAATTGATATTCATAAAAATTTTAAACCAAATTATGTCATTCTTCCAAAAAAAAGAAAAATAATCCAGAGATTAAAAGAATTAGTTAAAAAGTTTAATACAATATGGTTAGCTTCAGATGAAGATAGAGAGGGTGAAGCTATTGCCTATCAGATTTATAAATCTCTAAAAATACCTTCTAATAAATTTAGAAGAATAGTTTTCCATGAGATTACAAAAGATGCTATTCTTCATTCTATAAAACATCCAAGATCAATAAATTATAACCTTGTTTATGCTCAACAAACTAGAAGAATTTTAGACAGATTAGTAGGTTTTCTATTATCTCCTATATTATGGAAAAAAGTTAACACTGGATTATCTGCAGGAAGGGTTCAATCCGTTGCAGTTAGACTTATAGTAGAACGTGAAAAAGAAATACAAAAATTTAAGCCAATTTCCAAATTTCAGATATCTGGATTTTTTTCAAATGAAAATAAAGAAGTTTTTGTCGCTAAACTAGAAAAAAAAATAGATAGTAAAAAAGAAATGGAAAAAATTTTATTATCATGTATTAATTCTGATTTTTTTGTAAAAAATATTGTTGTTAAAAGAGAAAAAAAAACACCTCCACCTCCTTTTACTACTTCATCTTTACAACAAGAAGCTTCTAAAGTATTGAATTATTCCATATCTAAGACTATGTTTTTAGCACAAAAATTATATGAAAAAGGATATATTACATATATGAGAACAGATAGTCTTCATTTATCTCAGTCTTTTTTATCGGAAGTAAAAAATCATATTTTATTTTCTTATGGAAAAGAATATTTATCTCCAAAAACTTTTTCATCTGAAAAAAAATTTACTCAAGAAGCTCACGAAGCAATCCATCCTACTAATATAAAAGAATTATTGAATGATTTTGAAGATTTAAATCAAAAACGTCTTTACAAAATGATATGGGAAAGGTCAGTTATAGGACAAATGACCGATTCAAATTTAGAAATAAAAAATTTTTATATTCAGTCTTCCAATCTAAAAGATTTAGAAAACCATTCTTTTATCTATATAAATAAAACCGTAATTTTTGATGGTTTTATGAAAATAAAAAATCAAAATTTTCAAAAAGATAATATTCCAAAAATTAAAAAAGGAACTTTTCTTCAGAAAAAAGAAATTATAGCAAAAAAAATATACACAAAACATATATCTAGATATAATGAAGCATCTTTGGTAAAAAATTTGGAAAGATTAGGAATAGGGAGACCATCTACTTATGTACCTATAATATCAACAATTCAAAAAAGAAATTATATAAATAAGAAAAAAATAATAGAGGTTTCCAAAAAAAATGAAATTTTTATTCTAAACGAAAATAATATTATTATTGAAAAAAAAGAAAAAATTTATGAAAAAGAAAAAGATAAATTTATTCCGACTGAAATGGGTTTTATTACTACTGATTTTTTGAAAGAAAACTTCCAAGAAATTTTAAATTTTGATTTTACTGCAAATTTAGAAAAAGATTTTGATAATATAGCTAAGGGAGAACTTTCTTTCCAAGAAGTGATTAAGAATTTTTATGAAAAATTTCATGAGAAAATAGAATACGTAAAAAAAAACGTAAAAAAAATACATAAAGAACGATTTTTAGGAATAGATCCAATATCTAATAGAAAAATATTTGCAAAAATAGCAAGATTTGGTCCCATTTTACAGATGGGAGAATTTAAAGATAAAAAAAAACCAAAATTTTCTCCATTGTTAAGTAGTAAAAAAATAGATACTATAACTTTTGAAGAAGCATTAAAATTACTTGAATTACCTAAATCTATGGGGGTCTTTAAAGAAAATGAAATTTTCTTAAAAATGAATAAGAACAATATTTATTTCGAATATGGTAAAAATTTTTTTAAAGTAAAAGAAGATATTTTTTTTCATTCTTTTGATTTAAAAGACGCTATAAATATGATAGAAAAAAATATCAATTAATTCTTATAATTAATTTAACTATCGAAATATCTTTGATTTAAATAAGTAGTAGGATATGCTTGGTCATGTCCTGTCCTTTTAATATGATCTAAATATTTAGGAATGTATGATAAAGCTTTTATTCTATCAGATAAAGACATTCTATTCCATATGCTTTCTGCCATTTTTTTTTTACCTACTTTGTATTGGTAATCTATCCAAAAACGATTAAAAGATAAATCAATAGGAATTTCTTCTATAGAAAAAGAAGCTCTAGTACTTTTCATTTTACTTATAATAGACTCATTATAAGGAAGAAATCTTCCTATCCATATATAATGAGAAAAAGAGAGTTTTTCTGGAAATATTATTTCCCTCAAAGCCCCATTCAGATCATATTTAAACACTATTTCTCCAGAAAATAAAGAACTTCTAAATATGTATTTCTTTCCTTTCATTTCTTTTTTCGTTTCATTCATATTAATTTTTAATAAATAATTAATCAAATTAATATTAATTAGGATTTAATACATTAAGTAAATTCTACAAAAAAAACGATTTTTAAAAGATTTTATAAAAGTTATGGTTTTTTCCTAAAAAATAAAATATATGTTATATATAGTTCCAACCCCTATAGGAAATATGGAAGATTTAACTTTCAGAAGTTTACGAATATTAAATGAAGTAGATCTTATTCTAGCAGAAAATAAGAATTATTCAAAAAAATTATTAAATTTTTACAAAATAAAAACCCCCACAAAAACTTACCATATATCTAATGAGAAAAAAATAATTCCATTTTTTTTAGAAAAAATAAAAAAAGGAGAAAAATTAGCATTAATTACCAATGCTGGAACTCCAAGTATTTCAGATCCAGGATATCTTCTTATTAAATCTTGCATAAAAAAATCTATTACTATAGAATGTTTACCAGGAGCAACTGCTATTATTCCGGCTATAGTAATATCTGGTTTTTCTATTAATGAATTTACATTTATTGGATTTTTATCCAAAAAAAAAAGAGAAAAAAAACTAAAAAATTTATCAAAAGAAAAAAGAACTCTAGTTTTATATGAATCCCCTCATAGATTATTACGTACATTAAATGATTTAAAAAAATTTTTTGGATGTAAAAGAAATATTGTTGTATGTAAAGAAATTTCCAAATTATTTCAAGAAATACTAAGAGGTAATATAGAAGAAATAATTCATTTTTATCAAATAAAAAATAAAAAAATATTAGGAGAATATGTTTTAATCATAGATAAAAAAAATTAAATATAATTTTTATCTATTAAGTATTCAGATATTTGTACTGCATTAGTTGCTGAACCTTTACGTAAATTATCTGCGACAATCCAAAGATTTAATGAATTTATACAAGAAAAATCTTCACGTATACGTCCTACAAATACATCATCTTTTTTATGTGAAAAAATAGGTGTTGGATAAATATTTTCTTTTGGAAAATCTAAAATAATTATTCCTCTTTTTTTTGAAAGAATCTTATAAATATGATTAATATCAGGTTTTTTTTTAAATGTAATATTAACACATTCAGAATGTCCTCCTATAACTGGGACACGTACTGCTGTAGCTGTTATAGAGATATTTTTATCATTTATTATTTTCTTTGTCTCTTCTATTAATTTTATTTCCTCTATTGTATAATTATTATCTAGAAAAGAGTCACATTGTGGTAATACATTTCCATAAATAGGATGAGGATAAACTTTTTTTGAAAAAAAAAGTTTATCCTTTTCTTTATTTAATTGATCTACTGCTTTTTTTCCTGTACCAGTAACAGATTGATATGTGGAAATAACGACTCTACTTATATGATATTCCATATGTAAAGGATATAAAATCATAACTAATTGTATTGTAGAACAATTTGGATTAGCTATAATTTTATCTTTTTTTTCTATAGAAGAACTATTTATTTCTGGTACTATTAATTTTTTATCAGGATCCATTCTCCATGCAGAAGAATTATCAATAACAATTGATCCTTTTTTAGCAAATAAAGGAGCCCATTTTTTAGAAATAAGAGAACCGGCTGAAAATAAAACAAGATTAGGTCTTTTTAAAAAAAGATCTTGAATACTAATTATCTGATATTTTCTTTTTCGAAAAAAAATTTCTTTTCCAACAGAATTTTTAGAGGCTGAAAAATACAATTTTTTTATCGGAAGATCCTTATTTTCTAAAATATCAATTATTTCCCTACCAACCATTCCCGTCGCTCCAACTATTCCAAATTTCATAATTAATTTTATCTATTTATCTTTCCATTTCTATTCTATGGAGAAACAAAATTAAGAAATATTAATATATTAAATTAATACTCATAAATACTCACACAATCTTTGAATCTTATTGATTCCATATTTATCATAATAATATAATTTAATCATGAAAAAAGGAAAAATGATTATTTTATCAGGACCTTCAGGATCTGGAAAAACAACAATATCACAATATTTATTGTCAATTATACCAGAATTAGAATTTTCTATATCATGCACAACTCGTCCTATAAGATTAGAAAAAGAAAAACAAGGAAAAGATTATTTTTTTATTTCTAATAATAAATTTTTATCCAAAATAAAAAAGGATCAATTTGCGGAATGGGAAGAAGTATATCCAAAATTGTTTTATGGAACTTTAAAAAGTGAAATATCCAAAATATGGAACAAAAAAAAACATGTTTTATTTGATGTAGATGTTAAAGGAGCCCTTCATTTAAAAAAAAAATATCCAAATAATTCCTTATCCATATTTATCATGGTAAATTCCACTATTTTATTAAAAAAAAGACTGGTAAAAAGAAATAATGAAAATTTATCAAAATTAATAATTCGTTTAAAAAAAGCAGAAAAAGAATGGAAATATGCTAATTTTTTTGATAAAATTTTGTTAAATATAAATTTAAATAAAACAAAAAAAATAATACAAAAATTAGTTTCAAATTATCTCAATTAATTCAATGATAAATGAATAAAAAGCTCCTCAGGCTGGATTCGAACCAGCGACCCCCTGATTAACAGTCAGATGCTCTAACCTACTGAGCTACTGAGGATATTTATTTGTAAATTGAAATTTTTTCTATTCTTTTTTTATGTCTACCTCCTTGAAAATCGGTATTTAAAAAAATATCTACTATTTCTAAAACATCTCTTTCTTTATTTAAAAAACGAGCTGGAAGACTTAAAATATTTGCATCATTATGTTTCCTAGCTAAAGAAGCAATTTCTTTTTTCCATACTAAAGCAGCTCTAATATTTGGATGTTTGTTAGCCGTCATTGCTGCTCCATTTCCACTACCACAAATAATAATTCCATATAGAGATTCTTCATTTTCTACCGAATTAACTGTTGGATGAATAAAATCAGGATAATCTACTTTTCTTTCACTACTATAAGAACCAAAATCTATCATGTTATATCCTTTATTATTTAAATACTCTATTATTAAATTTTTATGATATACACCAGTATGATCAGACCCTATTGCTATTTTCAAAATTTTATCCTAAAAATACATTAAAAAATTGTATTTTTCAGAACTATATAATGTAGTAAAAAATATATATGATGATAGCTAATATAAAAACAATAAACGATTTTGATTTTAAAAATAAAATAGCTTTAGTTAGAGTTGATTTTAATGTTCCTATAAAGATTAATGAAAAAATGAAATGTGAAATCATGGATGATACTCGTATTTTATTGAGTTTACCTACAATTAATAAAATTATTTCAGATAACGGAAAAATAATAATTATTACTCATATAGGAAGACCAAAAGGAATACGTTCTGAAAATCTTTCAACAAGATTTCTTGTTCCATTTTTATCCAAAAAACTAAAAGTATCTGTAAAATTTTCAGAAAATTGCATAGGAAAAACTGTAGAAAATGAAATCTCACTATTGAAAAATAGAGAAATTCTCTTATTAGAGAATATTCGTTTTTACAAAGAAGAAGAAAATGATGATAAAAATTTTTCTTTTAATTTATCTAAACTTGGAGATATTTATGTTAACGATGCTTTTGCTGTTTCTCATCGTTTACATGCTTCAGTACACACAACTCCAAAATTTTTTAATAAAAAAAAATGTATCGGGTTTCTCATGAAAAAAGAAATTCATTCATTAAAAAAAATTTTAGGAAAAGGAGAAAAACCAATTACTATTTTATTAGGAGGAGCAAAAATCTCTTCTAAAATAGCTATTATTGAAAATCTTATAAATAAAGTAGATAACATATTAATAGGAGGAGGAATGGCTTATCCTTTTATTAAAGCTAAAGGAGGAGAAGTTGGAGACTCTCTTATAAAAAATGAGTGTAAATATGTTGAAAAAACAATAACTAATATTTTAAATTATTTAAAATTTAAAGAAAAAAGAACAAAAATTTTTTTTCCTGAGGACGTGATAATAACAACTATGAATCACAATCATCATTCCAATTCTTCTCCTAAAAATATCAAAATTGTACCTATTCATTCTATTCCTTTCGGATGGGTAGGATTAGATATAGGTCCATCAACCATAAAAACTTTTTGTAAAAAAATAAAAAAATCGAAGACAATTTTATGGAATGGACCATTAGGTGTATTTGAAAAAAAAGATTTTTCTTTGGGAACTAAATCTATAGCAAAAACAATAATAGAAACAACTAAAGAAGGTTCTTTTTCTTTAATTGGAGGTGGAGATACTATTGCTTCATTAAAAAACATAAAAAAAAGAAAAACTGATATTAGTTATCTATCTACTGGAGGAGGAGCCATGTTAGAATTTTTAAAAAATAAAATTATTCCTGGAATCAAGTCTATTTCTTTGGAATGAAAATTATTTACCAAAATAAATATATTATAGTATCTTTATTTATTTTTAATTTAATACAAATTTATAATTAATAAATATTAATACTTATGTCATTTAAACTTCCAAAATTATCTTATTCATATAAAGACTTTGAACCATTTATAGATGAAAAAACAATGGAGGTTCATTATACAAAACATCATGCAACATATACAGATAATTTAAATAAATCCATTTGTGGTTCTGATTTATTAAATCTTTCTATAGAGGAAATATTAAGAAGAGCTAATATTGAAAAACTTGCAGTAAGGAATAACAGTGGAGGATATTATAATCACAATTTGTACTGGAAAATATTAGTTCCTTATTCAGAATACCTTTCTCCAAGCCAATATTTAAACGATATAATAAAAATATATTTTGATTCATTTGAATCTTTTAAGAATAAATTTTCTTCTGAAGCAATGAATCGATTTGGTTCAGGATGGGCTTGGTTATGCGTTAAAAATAAAAACGAATTAACTATTTGTTCTACTCAAAATCAGGATAATCCTTTAATGTTAGGCATAGGTTGTGAAGGAAAACCTATATTAGGTTTAGACGTATGGGAGCATGCTTATTATCTTAAATATCAAAATCGTCGTTTAGACTATATTTCTTCTTTTTGGAAAATTATCAATTGGAAACAAGTAGAAAAAAATTATAAAGAAGCTATTCAATAATGGAATGGGAAAAATTCTTATAGAAAATTTAAGATTATTTGGATTTCATGGATGTATGCCTGAAGAATCTTTGATAGGATCTCATTATACTATTAATTTAGAAATTGAATTAGATTTAAATAAAGCATCTATTAGTGATGATTTATCACAAACTGTAAATTATGTAGATTTATATCGTATAGTAAAAAAAGAAATGTCTATAAGATCTAAATTGATAGAACATTTAGCAAAAAGAATTGTAAAAAAAATAAAAGAACATAAAAAGGATTCAATCAAATCAACAAAGATAAAAATTTGCAAAGAAAATCCTCCATTAAAAAATATGGTAGATAGAGTTTGTATTATTTTAGAAGAATAGGCACTGTGGCCGATTGGAAAGGCAGAGGTCTGCAAAACCTTTTATAGCGGTTCGATTCCGCTCTGTGCCTTTTTTTTTATTATATCAATTATAATTTTTGATCCTTACAATATGAAAAAATATAAATAAAATTTTTTGTAATTTTGCAAATTTATATATTTTATATTCATGAAGATCAATCATATATTAATTTCGCAACCTTTTAAAAATTCTTATTCTCCATACATAGAACTTGGTAAAAAGAAAAATGTACAAATAGATTTTATATCTTTTATAGAAGTAAAAGAAGCTTCTCCAGTAGAAGTAAGAAAACAAAAAATAAATTTTTCTGATTTTAGTGTTGTTCTTTTCATTAGTAAAAAATCTGTCGATTATTATTTTAGATTAGCGGAATCTATGCGATTTAAAATTCCTATAACCATGAAATATATCTGTTTAACAGAAGTAGTAGCTCATTATTTACAAAAATATATAGTATATAGGAAGAGAAAAATTTACATTGGTAAAAAAAATTTCCAAGATATTGTCCCTTTTATAAAAAAACATTACAAAGAAAAATATCTATTACCATCTTCTAATATATTAAAACCAGAAATCCCAAAAATTTTAAATAGGCTTAATATTTTATGGAAAAGAGCTATTTTATATAAAACAACATCTAGTGACTTATCTGATTTAAAACATATACATCATGATATATTGGTTTTTTTTAGTCCAGCTTGCATAAAATCTTTATTCGAAAATTTTCCTAATTTTAATCAAAAAAATATAAAAATTGCAACTTTTGGAAAAAATACTTTAGATGCTGCTTATAAAGCAGGATTAAAAATAGAAATTAAAGTTCCTACTCCGAAATATCCTTCAATGGCAAAAGCTTTAGAAAATTACATACAAAAAAAATATCAATAATATTCATTCTACTGTTACTGACTTTGCTAAATTTCTAGGTTGATCAACATTTTCTCCTCTAAGAAATGCAATTTGATAAGCCAATAATTGTAGAGGAATTACCGTTATCAATGGATTTAATTCTTCAGATATTTTTGGTACTTTTATAATGTGATCAGCTAACATGCTTATTTGAATATCATCTTCGTTCACTATAGCAATAATTTTTCCTTTTCTAGCTTTAATTTCCTCAATATTTCCTATAATTTTTTTATATTGTCCAGTTTTTGTAGATAAAAAAACAACAGGTATTTTTTCATCTATTAAAGCGATAGGACCATGTTTCATTTCTGCAGCGGGATAACCTTCGGCATGTATATAAGAGATTTCTTTCAATTTTAATGCCCCTTCTAATGCTACTGGAAAATTTATACCTCTTCCTAAATAAAGAAAATTATTTACATGACAATATAATTGAGATATATTTTTTATAGTATCATCTATTTTTAATGTTTGACTAACTTTTTCTGGTATAGATTTAAGTTCTTTGCATAAATATTGATAACGATTATTTGTTATCGTTGATCTGTATTTTCCTATAATTAGAGAAAGAAGAGTTAATACAGTAATCTGTGCTGTAAAAGATTTTGTAGAAGCTACTCCTATTTCAGGTCCTGCATGAGTATAAGCCCCGGCATCAACATTTCTTGCTATATATGAACTAACAACGTTGCAAATTCCAAAAACAAAAGCTCCTCTTTTTTTTGCTAATTTTAAGGCTTCTATTGTATCTGCTGTCTCTCCAGATTGTGAAATAACAATAACTATATCTTTTTTACCCAAAATAGGTTTTCTATATCTAAATTCAGAAGCATATTCAACTTCTACTGGAATACGAGCTAATTCTTCCAATAAATATTCTCCTATTAAACTAGCATGCCATGAAGTTCCACAAGCTACTATAGTTATACTTTTAGCATTAATAAAAATATCTTTATTAGATTCAATTCCATCAATACAAATTAACCCATCTATATTCTTATTTGGAATTAATAATCTACCACGTAAAGTATCTCTAATACTTTTAGGTTGTTCATATATTTCCTTTAACATAAAATATTTGTAATTTCCTTTTTCTATTTCTTTAAGATTTATTTGGAGTTCTTTAATAATTGGATTAAGTTTATGATTATCTCTAATTTTTCGTAGATCTAAATCCTTATCTTTTCTAAGAATAGCCATCTCTCCATCTCTTAAATAAAGAACATTTTTAGTATAATTAACAAATGAAACGGGATCAGAAGAAATAAAAAACTCTCTTTCATTGATACCTAAAGCAAGAGGACTTCCTAATTTAGCTATTACAATTATTTCTGGATTTGATTTATCTACTATTGCTATAGAATATGCACCTACTATTTCATTTAAAGAAATACGAACGGCTTCCTCCAAGGATAATTTGTTTTTTTTTTGTACAAATTCAATTAAATTAACTAAAACTTCTGTATCTGTTTTACTTTTGAATATAAAACCGTTTTTGGATAAAATAATTTTAATAGCGTGATAATTTTCTATTATTCCATTATGAATTAAAAAAAGTTCATTAGAATTAGATACATGAGGATGTGCATTAATATTATCTGGAATTCCATGAGTAGCCCATCTTGTATGCCCTATTCCTGTATTTCCTTTCATCTTTATTTTGTAAAAAGAAATCTTTTTTTCTAATTCATTAACTTTTCCTTTAGTTTTATATAAATTATATTTTCGTTTTCTAAAAACAGCAATTCCAGAACTATCATATCCACGGTATTCTAATTTTTTTAATCCATTAAGAAGAATGGGATAAGCTTCTCTATATCCTAAATAACCTATTATACCACACATTATAATTTTAATAAATAATTAGAATTATATTTTTCTATATTCTATTTTTTTAATAGAAACTTTTAATCTGTTTCTAATAATACTGTTTCCTTATAAAATTTTTGATAGACTGTTTCTATTTTATCTACAGGATAATATTTGAATACTAATAATTTATTTAGATGAATAAAATCTTCTATTTCTTTAGGAAAAAGAAGATCACCCTTGATTATGGAATCAGAAAAATGCATACATAATTTAATTAAGTTAAAATAATTAGGTTTTTCCAATAATTTTAATTCTTCAGATTTAATTCCATCTGTTTGTATCTTTTTAAGAAGATTACTGTTTAAACTTCCTTGAAAAGGATTATTATAAATAGAAGATATTATTTTTGTATTCTTATAAATAAGATCATTCTTATAAAATTCATGAACATACAATGGAATCAATGAACTTATCCAACCATAGACATGAATTATATCAGGTCTCCAATTTAATTTTTTAACAGCTTCTAAAACTCCTTTTGTAAAAAATAAAGCCCTTTCGTCATTATCATGGAAAAATATTCCATTTTCATCTTCATATATAGCTTTTCTTTTAAAATATTCTTCATTATCTATAAAATAAACTTGTAACCTTGCATAAGGTATAGAAGCTACTTTTATTAATAGAGGTTGATCTATATCATTTATCATCAAGTTCATTCCTGATAAACGTATCACCTCATGTAATTGATGTCTTCTTTCATTTATAACTCCAAAACGAGGCATAAATATACGAACATCATTTCCTATAGACTGCATAAATTTTGCAGCCTTTAAAACTGACAAAGAAACAGGATTTTCTGAAGAAAAAGGAAATAAATCTGAAGAAACATATAATAAACGTTTACCTGTCATCTTATAGAGTATTTTATTAAAATATAATATATCAGATCATTGCAAAGATATAAAATAATATCCAGTTTGAGATGAAAAAGTAATGAAGAATATTTCTTTTATTAGTAGATAAATTACTTGTAGATTGTAGAATAGTGTTTAGTTTTTACTTTATTTAAGTAATCAATTTATAAGTTTTTTTTTTGTTATCATGAAATTAAAAGGAAAAAAGAAAAATTTTGTTGAAAAAAATAGTTTTTTAGTAACTGGACATATTTCTGTTACCAGTTATGGTTTTGCATTTTTTAAAAATATAGAGGGAGATACTCAAGATGTTTTTATATCTAAAAAAGATACAAATAGAGCTATAAACGGAGATCTTGTCCTCGTAAAAATTACGAAAAAAAAATCAAGGAAAAAAATAAAAGGAAAAGTTTTAAAAATTATTAAAAGAAAAAGAAAAAATTTTGTCGGAGTTCTTAAATTAAAAACTCATTCCAAATATGCTTATGTAAAAGTTTATGATAATACAATACATGTAGATATTCTTATTCAAGAACAAGAATTAAAAATATACAAAAATAATGAAAAAGTATTAACAAATATAATTTTATGGCCAAAAGAATCTAAAAATCCTATAGGAAAAATAATAAAAAGTTTTGGTATTTCTGGAGAATATAACACAGAAATTTTTTCTTTGTTATTTGAATATGGATTTCCTTACAAATTTTCAAAAAAAATTGAAAAAGAAACTAAAAAAATAATGGAAAAAGAAAATTTTGATTTAAGATTAAGGAGAGATATGCGTCATATTAATACTTTTACAATAGATCCTTTAGATGCTAAAGATTTTGATGATGCACTTTCTATTAAAAAATTAGATTCTGAAACTTGGGAAATTGGAATTCACATTGCAGATGTATCTTATTACATAAAAGAAGGAAGTTTATTAGATAAAGAAGCATATAACCGTGCAACATCTATTTATCTTATGGGAAAAGTAATACCTATGCTTCCTGAAGAAATTTCCAATAATCTTTGTTCTTTACTTCCTGAAGAAGATAAATTGTGTTTTTCATACATTTTTAACATGAATAGTAAAGGAAAAATTTTAAAAAATTGGTTTGGAAAAACAATTATACGGTCTAATAAAAGATTTACATATGAAGAAGTACAAGAAATAATAGAAAAAAATAAGGGAGAATATCATGAAGATATAATGGATTTATTCTTTTTTTCTAAAATTATTTCTAAAAATAGATTGAAAAATGGAGCTATTTTTTTAGATAGATTTGATACTAAATTTCATTTAGATAGTGAAAATAATCCTATCGATATTTTTTTTGAAAAAAATCATGAAGCTCATCGTCTCATCGAAGAATTTATGTTGTTGACTAATAGAAAAATATCTGAATTTGTTAGTCTAAATCTAGATGGAAAACCCTCTCGTAATACGTATGTTTATAGAATACATGAAGAGCCAGATTATCAAAAAATTTCTTTTCTAAAAAGTATAATAGAACCTTTAGGTTATATTTTGGATCTTAAAAATCTGAAAGATTCTATCAATTCTATTCTAAAAAAAATACATGGAAAACCAGAGAAAAATATGATTGAAAATTCAATTCTTCGTTGTATGAGCAAAGCTAAATATTCTACAAAAAATAGAGGACATTATGGTTTATCTTTTATTTATTACAGTCATTTTACTTCTCCTATCAGGAGATATTCAGATATTATAGCTCATAGATTGTTATGTTTTTATTTATCAAACAAAAAAAATGAAATTAAACCTATAGATTTTTACGAAGAACAATCCAAACATTGCAGTAATCAAGAACGTTTAGCAATAGATGTTGAAAGAGAATTTTTAAAATTTATGCAAGTAAAATATATAAAAAAATTTTTAGGGAAAAAGTTTAATGGAGTTATTATAGGATTGACAGAATGGTGTATTTATATAGATTTACTTTTTTTTCAGATAGAAGGAATGATACGATTACGAGATCTTAAAGAAGATTATTATTCTTTACATTCTAATAACTATAGCATAATTGGTAAAAATAAAGGAAAAATTTTTAGATTAGGAGATAAAATACAAGTCAAAATTATTGATGTTAATATAGAAAAGAAAAAAATAATTCTTGAATGGTTAATGAAAAAGGATAAAATTAAACTCTTACATAAGGAGGAACAAAAATAGTATAATCACCTTTATTTCTTATAATATCTCTTACAGCACGAGAACTAATATGTGAATTTTTATAAGAAGAAAGAATAAAAATAGTTTCTATACAATTTTTTTTATTTAATTCTCTATTTACATAAATAATGTTTTTTTCAAATTCAAAATCGAATTGATTTCTGATCCCTCTTAATATAAATTTAGCTTTTTTCTTTATACAAAAAGAAGTAGTTAAACCTTTAAATAAATCAATTTCTATTTTTGGAAAATCTAAAAAAGTTTTTTGTATCCATTTCTTTCTCTTATGAATAGAAAACATATGTTTTTTTTCTGAATTCTTTCCAATAGCTACAACTATTTTATCAAATAAATTTAAGGATCTAATAATTATGTCATAATGTCCTAAAGTTATTGGATCAAAAGTTCCAGGAAATACAGCTATTTTACTATCCATAAGATTTAAAATATATAAATTCTTATCAAGAAAAAAATAAAAAAAATAAAAATTTTTATGTTTTTTTTTTAAATTATAAAAATGAAAAAATCATGCACCGTTTGTTCTCAACAAAAATGTAATCAAAATATAGAAGGAAAATGTGTTAAACTAAATGTAGTAGATTGGCTTTCTAATATAAGATCTCCTTTTATAGATGAGAAAGAATATTATATAGTTGAAGTACAATTCAAAAATGATAGAAAAGAATTTTTCCATAATGAAAAAAAAATAAATCTTTTTAAAGATGATTTTGTTACCGTAGAATCCAAATTAAATGAATACGATATTGGAAAAGTGACTTTAACTGGAGAGTTAGTTAAAATACAAATGCGAAACAAAAATATTTCTTTAAATTCCTTAAAAATGAAAAAGATTTATAGAAAATCTACAAAAAAAGAAATATCTAAATACAATTTCTTAAAAAAAGAAGAATCTTCGATGCTTCTTGAATCAAGAAAAATTGCAAATGAATTAAATATTTCTATGAAAATTTGTGATATAGAATATCAAGGAGATGGAGAAAAAGCTACTTTTTATTACACAGCAGAAAATAGAATAGATTTTCGTCAATTAATCAAAAATTTTGCTTCAAAATTTCGTATTAGAATAGAAATGCGTCAAATAGGATATAGACAAGAATCGGCAAAAATTGGAGGAATTGGTTCATGTGGACGTGAATTATGTTGTTCTACTTGGTTAAAAAATTTTAGAAGTGTCTCAACAAACTCGGCTAGATATCAACAACTTTCTATAAATATAGAAAAATTAACTGGTTTGTGTAATAAATTAAAATGCTGCCTTAATTATGAATTAGATACTTATTTATCTTCCATAAAGGATTTTCCTGATTTTAACTGTAAAATAAAAACAAAAAAAGGAATAGCTCAATGTATGAAAATTGATGTTTTTCAAAAAAAAATGTGGTTTTCTTATATAAAAAAACCGAATATATGGTTTAGTTTAAACATAGATGATATCAAAATCATCTTAAAAAAAGATAAAATTACTCCTCCTTTAGAGGAATTAACTACAGTTAATATTATTAAAAGAACAGAATTAACGTTTCATTAATTATAATGAATAAGATATTCATAATCATAACAAAGAATTAGTGTATTATCTTAATAAGAAAAAAAGTACAAAAATATTTGGTTTACTCATTTTTTATTTCTGGTTTTTCTTTTTTTTAGGAATAGGAGTTATTTTTTTAATCTTTTATTCAGCATATAAAGGTCATTTAGGAGCTTTACCAAGCACAAAAGATATAGAAAATCCTACTATGGAAGTAGGATCAGAAGTTTATGATACAAATGGTGTTTTATTAGGTAAATTTTTTTCAGAAAATAGAACTTTGATTACCTATAAAAAGTTACCAAAAAATCTTGTTAATGCTCTTATTTCAAAAGAAGATATCCGTTTTAAACATCATTCTGGTATTGACATTAAATCTCTCTTAAGAGCTATTTTTTCTTTGGGGAAAAAAGGAGGTGGTAGTACAATTTCTCAACAACTAGCTAAACTCCTTTTTACAGGGAAATCAGCTAAAAATAAATGGCAAAGAATTCATCAAAAACTTTTAGAATGGGTAATGGCTATTGAATTAGAAAAACGTTATACGAAAGAAGAAATAATTACTATGTATTATAACAAATTTGATTTTTTATATAATGCTAAAGGAATAGAGACTGCTGCTCTCACTTATTTTAATAAAACAGCTTCTGAATTAGATTTAGGAGAATGCGCTATATTAGTTGGAATGTTAGAAAATCCGTCATTTTACAATCCAAGATTATATCCAATAAGAACTAAAAATCAAAGAAATCTTGTTCTTTTTCAAATGAAAAAATATAATTTTTTAAACAAAAACATATATGAAAAAGAATTAGAAAAACCTGTTCAAATAAATTTTAAATTACAAAGAAAAAATTTCGAATTATCAACGTATTATGGTGATTTTTTGAAAAAAGAAATTCAAGAAGAATTAGATAATTATGAAAAAAGAACAGGAAAAAAATTAAGTTTATATTCAAGTGGTTTAAAAATATATACATCTATCGATATAAGAATGCAAAATTATGCAGAAAAATCAGTAAAACAACATCTTAGCAAATTGCAAATTTTATTTAATAATTCTCAAAAGAAAAATAAAAATGCCCCATTTCTAAATATTACAAAGGAAAAAACAAACAGAATTATTCTTTCTGCAGTTCACAGAACACAATTATATCAAGATCTTAAACAAAAAGGAATGACGGAAGAACAAATTATAAAGATTTTTAAAAAACCACAAAATACAAAATTATTTACTTGGAAAGGAACAAAAGAAGTATTAATATCCCCATGGGATTTTATCCGTTATCAAAAAAGTATAATCCAAGCAGGATTATTATCCATAGAACCTTCGACGGGTTATATAAAAGCATGGGTAGGGGGAATAGATTTTAATTATTTTCAATATGATCATGTTTCAAAAACACAACGTCAAGTTGGTTCTATCTTTAAACCTATTTTATATGCTGCGGCTATCAGTGAATTACATTATTCTCCATGTACAAAAATATCCAATGAAAAATTCCATTTAGGAAAATGGAGTCCAAGAAATTCAAATGGAAGATATGGAGGTTTTTTAACATTAAAAGATGGATTAGCATTATCTGTTAATACTATTTCAGCTCGTCTTATATCAAAAATGACACCAAAACCAGTCATTAATTTAGCAAAAAAAATGGGAATAAAATCAATTATTCCTGAAAATCCATCTATAGCACTTGGATCAGCTGATTTAACCTTATATGAAATGACTGGATCTTTTAATACATTTACTAATAAGGGTTTTTATAGTAAGCCTACTATGTTAGTCAGAATAGAAGATAAATATGGTAAATTAATTAAAGATCATATAGATTTTAGTAGCAGAAGACAAGTATTTAGTGAAGAAGTAGCGTATGTTATGATAAAATTAATGCAAGGTGTAGTCCAATATGGAACTGCAAAAAGATTAAATAAATATAATCATCTTTTTTTTGGAAATGTTGCAGGAAAAACAGGAACTACTAATGAAAATTCAGATGGATGGTTTATAGGGATGATTCCTAATTTAACTACTGGAGTTTGGGTAGGTTGGGAAGATAGATTTTCTCATTTTGAGAATATTAAGTTGGGACAGGGAGCTAATATGGCTCTACCGATATGGGCATATTATATGAATAATCTATACAAAGATTCAAATCTTGTTTATCATGAACAATTTATATTCCAGAAACCGGAAAATTTTCATTTGGATAATTGTATTGAAGAAGAATACAAACATTCTAATGAATCCAATGAATCCAATGAATCCAATGAATCCAATGAATCCAATGAATCCAATGAATCCAATGAAGATGAAAAAAATAAGGATTTAAAAAATATTATAGAGACAGATAACTTTTTAAATAAAGAAGAAGATAATATTAAAAAAAATGACGAATAAAAGAATATTAATTTTAGACAAAATTCATCCTTTTATTTTAAAAAAGTTAAGAATAAATGGTTTTTTTTGTAACGAAAAATATTCGGAATCCGAAGAAGAAATAAAAAAAACTATATTTAGTTATAATGGAATTATTTTAAAAAGCAGATTAAAAATAGATAAAAATTTTTTAAATAAAGCTATGAATTTAAAATTTATAGCTCGTGTTGGATCAGGAATAGAAAATATAGATCAAGAATATGCATATAAAAAAAATATCAAATTAATAACTTCTCCAGAAGGAAATAAAGATTCAGTTGCAGAGCATGCTATCGGAATGCTACTTTCTATAATGAATCATATCTGTATTTCTAATGAAGAAATAAGGAAAGGAAAATGGAATAGGGAATTAAATAAAGGAAAAGAAATAAAAGGAAAGACTATAGGAATCATAGGATATGGAAATACAGGAAAAGCTTTTGCAAAAAAAATTTCATCATTTAATGCAAAAATATTATGTTACGATATTTTACCTAATAAAGGAGATCAGAATGCAATACAAGTAGATATAAATAAAATTTATAAAGAATCAGATATTATTAGTTTACATATTCCTTATACAAGGAATACAAAAGGAATGATAAATGAAAATTTTATTAAAAACTTCAAAAAACCTTTTTATTTGATTAATACTTCTAGAGGAAAATGCGTTTTTATTGATCACTTAATCAATGCTATAAAATATGGTAAAATACTTGGAGCATGTTTAGATGTCATAGATTATGAATCTAATTTATTTGAAAATTTATTTCGAAATAAAAAGTTTTCTAAAAAATTTTATAATTTTCTTCAATCTAAAAACATAATTTTAACTCCACATATTGCTGGATTAACAAAAGAATCAGAACGTAAAATGGCAAACATAATTGTCAAAAAAATTTTTTCTATTTATAATTCTTTCTCATATATGTAATATAATTAAAAATTATATCAATATACATCTTTTAAATATTTCTTTTTTTTCTTCATATTTCTTATAAAATATTCTGGATTACAAAAACCAACTTCTTTAATAATTCGAAAAATGGTATTTTCTACATCTAGACTCATTGGTTTTTTTTTCCCACAAATATATATATGTGCTCCACTTTTTATCCACAAAAAAAAATCTATACGATTTTCCCATATTTTATCCTGTACATAAATTTTATTTTTTTGATCTCTAGAAAAAGCAAAATCAACTCTAGAAAGAATTCCTTTCTTTTTCCAATTTTTTATTTCCATTTGATATAATAAAAAATCAAAAAAACGCTTTTGTAATCCAAAAAAAAGCCAACTTTTTCCTTTAGATATAACTTTCTCTCTTTCATATAAAAAAGAACGAAAAGGAGCTATTCCTGTCCCAGAACAAATAAGAATCATATTTTCATCATTTTTTGGAAGTTTAAAAGATTGATTCCTATGAATAGAAAATGTAATTTTTTCTCCTTTTTCTAAATTTGAAAGAAAATTAGAGCAATGTCCATATCTAGTTTTTCCGTCAATTCTAAATTGATCAAGCAATACAGATATATGTATTTCTAATAAATTAACTTTAGGAGAAGAAGAAATAGAGTAAAATCTAGGTTTAATAGGTTCTATGATTTTAACTAAATTTTCTAATTGAAAATCTTTATTTGGAGGAATAAATCTTAAAAGATCATAAAGTTTCCATTCTTTATTGGATGAAAAATTTTTTTTTATTAAAAAAGAATAATTTTTCAAAAAATTTGTTGATAAATGAGATATATTCAATTTTATAAATCTATTTATTAAATTTTCTTGATTTATATTAAGATTAAAAAAATTTAAAATTTTTTGAACTTCTTTTATTGTATTGTTAGGAACAATTCTTATAGAATCACCTGGTTCATAATAATATTGATTATTATCTTTTATGTTTGTTTTATCATTTTTTATCATGATAAATTCAATATGATATATATCTCTACTAGATCCTTTTTTTTTATCACTTAATAGTTTCTTTTCTAATACCTTCGCTGTTATTTTCTCCTTTTCTTTATTAAGAATAGACATAAAATTGTTATAATAGTTATATTATCCTTTCATTTTTTTTAAAAAAAAAGATTATCAATTGATAGATATCTTTCTCCAGTATCATAATTGAATGTTAAAATAGTAGAATTTTTTGGAATATTTGATAATTCTTTATCAATAGCAGATAAAGCAGCACCTGTGGAAATTCCAACTAAAATTCCTTCTTTTTTAGCAATTTTACGAACAAAACTAAATGCGTCTTCCTTAGATACCAAAAAAGAACCATCCAATATCTTAATATTTAAAATAGAAGGAATAAATCCAGCTCCTAACCCCTGTAAAAAATGAGAATTAGGCTTTCCTCCAAAAATTACTGGAGATTCCTCTGGTTCTACAGAGAATATTTTTATTTTTGGAAATTTTTCTTTTAATACTTCTCCTATTCCAGTAATGTGTCCTCCTGTCCCTACTCCCGTAATAAAATAATCTATTCCATTTGGAAATGATTTTAAAATTTCAATTGCTGTAGTATTCTTGTGTATATTAGAATTAGATATATTATCAAATTGTTTTGGCATCCAAGAATTTTGGATAGAATTTATAAGTTCTTCAGCTTTTTCAATAGCCCCCTTCATTCCTTCTTCTTTAGGAGTAAGTACAAATTTTGCCCCGAAAATTGAAAATAGTTTTCTTCTTTCTATACTCATAGATTCAGGCATTACTAAAATAAGACGATATCCTTTAACAGAAGAAACTATAGCTAATCCAATTCCAGTATTTCCAGAAGTTGGTTCTATAATAGTATCCCCTTCTTTAAGAATTCCTTTTTTTTCTGCATCTTCTATCATAGATAGAGCTATTCGATCCTTTATACTTCCTCCTGGATTATTTTTTTCTAATTTTATCCAAACTTCATGATTTGGATATAAACGACTTAAACGTACATGGGGTGTATTACCTATAGTATGTAATATATTTTTTACTCTCATCTCATTATTCTTTTCTTTAATTATATCATATAATTAATAGGGTCAGGGAAAGGACTATTGTTTCTCATTCTTATTTCACTTTTTTGATAAACTATAGAAAAGGGTGGGATACTATGTGTTACCCATACATTTCCTCCAAGAATACTGTCATGTCCAACTATTGTATCTCCTCCTAAAATTGTTGCTCCAGCATAAATAGTCACTTTATCTTCTATAGTTGGATGACGTTTCTTGTTTGCTAATTTTTTATCTACATAAATAGCACCCAAAGTTACTCCCTGATAAATTTTAACATCATTTCCTATTTTTGTACTGGAACCTATAACTATTCCTGTTCCATGATCTATCACGAAAGCTTTTCCAATTTTAGCTGAAGCATGAATATCTACACCCGTTCTGCTATGAGCATATTCTGTTATTAATCTAGGAAAAATAGGGATTTTCATCATCCATAGTTCATGTGCTATTCTATATAATGCAGTAGCAAAAAAACCTGGATAAGATAAATAAATCTCCTCTATTACTGTGGAAGCTGGATCAAAGTCTAAAATGGCATATGCATCTACGACCAGTGTTTGATAGATAATAGGTATTTTTTCAAAAAAAATTTTAGATATATTTTTCGATTTTTTTTCCTCAAAATTTAATTCGATAAGAATTTTGTATAATTCTATTTCTAATTTATTATAAATTTCTTTTAAAGAATTAAAATCTTCTAATTTTTCAGGAATAAAAAGAAAATTAAATAATTTATCAACAAATTTTTCGGACTTTTCCTTGTTAAGATAAGAAGGATAAAATCCATTTTTTATATTTTGGTTATTTTTTTGGAATAATTTTTTCAAAAAATGTGAACTAGTAGAATTCATTATGATTATTAAAATTTCAATATAACAAATTCAACAAACAGTCATGGAAGACATATTCATAAATAAAATTCATGAAAATATTTGATGATCTTCTTTCTCGAAGAAAAGAAACAACAAATATAAGAATTTATTTTTTTTTCTGTTAAAAAAATATAATATTTATTGTTGATTAAACTTAATCTAAATAATAGAACTGAATTAATTTTCATCTACATAAATAATATGAAAAAAATAAAAGTATATAATCCTATAGTAGAAATGAATGGAGATGAAATGGCAAAAATTATATGGAAATATATAAAAGAATATTTCATTTTTCCTTATTTAGATCTGAAAATTGTTTATTTTGATCTTGGAATAGAAAATAGAGATAGAACTAATGATCAAATAACAATAGAAGCAGCACATGCAATAAAAAAATATAATGTAGGAATAAAATGCGCAACTATAACACCAGACCATGAAAGAATGAAAGAATTTCATTTGAAAAAAATGTGGAAATCTCCAAATGGAACTATACGAAACATTTTAGGCGGTACTATTTTTAGAGAGCCTATTTTGGTAAAAAATATTCCAAATATCGTAAAAAATTGGAAAAAACCTATATGTATAGCTCGTCATGCAAATGCAGATCAATATAATGCAACTGATTTATTGATTAAAAAAAAAGGAAAATTATATTTCCATTTTATTCCAGAGGAAAATCAAAAAGAAGAACAAAAAAAAATTGAAATTCACCATTTTTTAGAACCAGGAATTGCTATGGGAATGTACAATACAGATAAATCTATTAATGAATTTGCTAATTCCTGTTTTAATTATTCTATTCAAAAAAAATATCCACTTTATCTTTCAACAAAAAATACCATATTAAAAATATATGATGAACGATATAAAGAAATATTTCAATATTTATATGAAAATAAATTCATATCCATATTTAAAAAATATGGAATAACTTATGAACATCGTTTAATTGATGATATGGTAGCTTTTTCCCTAAAATCAAAAGGAGGTTTTATCTGGGCTTGTAAAAATTACGATGGAGATGTACAATCTGATTATATTGCTCAAGGTTTTGGATCATTAGGGATGATGACTTCTTTTTTACTTAGTTCAGATGGAAAAACAATGGAATCTGAAGCGGCTCATGGAACAATAAAAAAACACTATGAAAGATATAAGAAAGAAAAAAAAACATCTACAAATCCAATAGCTTCTATTTTTTCCTGGACACGTGGATTAAAACACCGCGCTAATTTAGATCAAAATTTAGATTTAAAAATTTTTTCGGAAGAAATAGAAAAAACTTGCTTAGATGTTATTATTTCTGGAAAAATGACTAAAGATTTATTCAATCTATCTTATGAAAATAATTTAGATATAAAAAAAAATAATTATTTAGATACAGAATCTTTTTTTTACATTTTAAAATGTAAATTTGAAAAAAGAATGAAATTTTTATTCGGAAAATAATTTTTAATTAGAAAATTTCTAATTTCTTTTCTTTTCAATTTTTCATAAGGTTTTTCCATAAAATTTTTAATAAAAAAAGTATATTTTGGTTTATAAAATCTTTTTTTTCCTTTGAAAATATGTTTTGGTATTTTAACAAAAAAAGAATTTCCTTCAATAACTAAGACTATTTTTTCTCCTAAAATATTATCTGGAATAGAAGTTATTATAAATCTTTTGTAAATAAAGGGATATAATTCTTTTTCTATTAACTCAGGAATAATTTTAATACCTCCACTATTTATAACATTATCATATCTACCTATCCAATTAAATTTATGTTCAGAAAATAGGTTAACAATATCATTTGTTTGGATAAATATTTTTTTTTTCATAAAAATTCCTAAACAATTTCTTTTATCTACATTAAGAGAGATATCTTGTAAAGATTGGAAATAAGATTTTTTCTTTTTTCCATTAATTCTTTTTAAAGCTATATGACCTAAAGTTTCTGTCATTCCATATGTAAGATAACATCTTGTGGAGATCTTTTGTAATTTTTTTTCTATTTCTATAGAAATAGGACCTCCTCCTATAAGAATAATTTTTAATTTTTCTAATTGATATAAACTAGAATAAAAAACTTGAAGAGGAACCATCGAAACAATATCAAAATTTTCCTTTATATTTTTTAAAGGATTAGAAGTTGGAGGAATGCAATAAATATTCCAAGAGAATATGATTGAACGTATCAAAAACATTTTACTTGCTATATAATCTGGAGATAGACATAATAATCCTTTAATTTTTTTACTTCCTAATTTTAAAGTATCAACTGTTTTTTTCGCATTTTCATACAATTCATTTTTTTTTAAAAAAATTTTTCTTGGAAAACCTGTACTACCAGAAGTAAAACATTCCAATGTTTTTTGATTATTATCTTTCCAATTCTTTATAATAGAAAAAATTGATTCTTGCCAAGAATATAATGGATGTTTTCTTGCTAATAAATTATTAGAATATATTTTTTTTTGAGAAAAATTAATCCACATTTTTAAATATGATTTTTTATTTTCCACTTTTTTAAAGGATTATACCAAATAGATCCTTTTTTAACTATTAAAGGAGATAAGAAATCATTATGAAAATGACCTATGTTTAATCCATGTAAACCTCTACTACTATTATTGTTATATAATATTTTTTTCTCTAAATGAAAAAGCCATTGAGATATAGAGTTTATTCCTATATGACTTTCTAATGAAGAACTAATCCACCATCCTATTTTCCTTTCATTTGCTATCTCAATCCACTCCTTAGTCCCTGAAAAACCTCCACATACACTTGGTTTTAATACTATATAATTTGGATTAATAATGTCTAAAAAAATTTTTTTCATTTCTAAATCTTTAATATTTATTAATTCCTCATCTAAAGCTATAGGTATATTTGATTCTCTACAAACTTCAATAAGATCTTTAAAATTTCCAGGTTTTATAGGTTGTTCAATAGAATGAATGATATCTAAATTTTTCGTTTTTTTAATAAAACTAAAAAAATCTTTTTTTTCAAAAGAACCATTTGCATCTAAAGATATTTTAACATTTGGATATTTTTTTTTTATTTTTTCTAAAAAAAAACCTTTATGTAGAAATATTTTTGGATTTATCTTTATTTTTAAAAATAAAAAACCTTGAATAATTTTTTTTTTTATTTCTTTTTCTATTTCTTTTAAAGAGGAAATCCATATCAAACCATTAATAGGTATACCTTTTTTACCATCAGTAAATTCTGAATTATATAAAATAGGAAAACCTTTTTTTAATCCAAAAAGAGCTTGTTCTAATCCAAATAGAATTGAAGAAAAAGAAATATAAGGACGATAAAAATTCGTTTCTTCCTTCTTTAAAAAATTTATTTTTTCAGAAAGAAAGAATAATTCTTTTTTGTAAGAACTTAATTTTTTTAAGTTGGTTACCTCCAATAATGGATTACATTCTCCTATTCCTATTTTATTTTTTTTTTTAATTATTAAAAACCAAATTAATATTTTTTTAAAAACTCTAGAAGAATTTTGAATTCTTTTTTCAAAAAAAAATACACGTTTCTTCAATACAGATTTTAATTCCATAGTTTTACAGTTAAAAAAAAGCTATTAAAATAGAATTTTTTCTCCTTTTTCCAATAAAAAAAGTTTTTTTTTCTTTTCAGAAAACCTTTTTATTGCCAATTTTTTATTAATTTGAATTGGTTTAAAAGTGTTATAATGAACACCTAATATTTTATCACACTTCAAAAAAGAAGAAGCTATAATAGCTTCTTCTATATCCATAGTATAAATTCCTCCTATAGGAAGGATAGATATTTTTATCTTACCAAAAGTAGGAATAAGTTTCATTTCATATGTTAATGAAGTATCTCCTGATATATATATATTTCCTTTTTCCGTATGTAATAAAAAACCTCCAGGATTTCCACCATAAGTTCCATCTTTAAAAACACTAGAATGTGAAGCCCAAACATATTTTATATATCCAAAAGGAAAAGAAATAAAAGATCCATAATTTATTCCATATGTTTGTAATCCTATTTTATCATAATAAGAAGAAATTTCATAATTTGAAATAATTAAAGAATTAAATCTTCTTGCGATAAATTCTACATCACATACGTGATCATAATGAGCATGAGTTATTAAAATGTATTCAAGTTTTTTTATAGAAAAAAAATCTTCTCTTAATAAGGTTTTTTCCTTTTCTTGAAAAAAAGGATTTTCTGTAAAAAATGGATCTATTAATAAAGAATATTCTCTAATTTTTAACAAACATGTACTATGAGTAAAATACGTTAATTCCATTTTTTTATTATTATGACTATAATTAATAAATTTAAATATTAATTAATAAGTAAAACTACTAATTCCTATACTCATGGAATAAAAAAAAATCAAAAAAATAAGTTTATTTAATTCTAAAGTAAATTCTTTTGGTCTACTACTATAGTAAATAGTTTTCAAATGATCTATAAAAAAAGGAATATTTATTATATAAAAAAACCATTGAATAAAATTTTTATAAGTCAAAAAAATAAAAAATACACCAAAAAATAAGGATGTTATAACAGATATAAAATGATAAAATTTTGCATACTTTTTTCCTAAAAAACCTGCTAACGTATTTTTTCCATTTTTAAAATCATTTTCCATATCCCTCATATTATTGATATTCAAAACAGATGAATTCAACAAACCTATTGATAAAGATAAAAAAAACATTTCTAATGAAAAAAAACGAGTATATAAAAAAAAACTTCCTTCTATAGAAAAAAGTCCAAAAAAAATGAAAACAAGTAAATCTCCTATTCCTACTATATATCCATAAGGTTTGTTTCCTAAACTATATTTTATAGAAAAAAAAATACATAACAATAAACCTATTATGTACAACAAAAAAAGGAAAAAGTTTTTTTTCATAGAAATAGAATGAAAAATTAATAAAAAACCTAATAAAAAAGACAAAAAAGAAAATAAATATATAGCTATTCTCATTTCTGAGAATGAAAAAAAACCACTTTGAATGGCTCTTCTTGGACCAACACGATTTAAATTATCTAAACCATAAATACTATCACCATAATCATTTGCTAGATTAGATAATATTTGTAAAGAAACTGCTGTAGATAGAGATAATAAATATGTTGTTATATTTGTAATATTTTTAGATAAGGAGA
This sequence comes from Blattabacterium cuenoti, assembly GCF_014251235.1. Classification (NCBI taxonomy): domain Bacteria; kingdom Pseudomonadati; phylum Bacteroidota; class Flavobacteriia; order Flavobacteriales; family Blattabacteriaceae; genus Blattabacterium; species Blattabacterium cuenoti. The sequence goes on from NZ_CP059181.1 coordinate 377,904, forward strand.
TTAAAAAACTTAATGTTATTCCAGAGAAGGATAACATTAAAGTATTAATACGGATAGCATATAGAAATTTTTTAAATTTCATAAAAATTTAGGAAATTTTTTAAAATTTGGATTTCTTTTTTCTAAAAAAGCTTTTTTTCCTTCTATAGATTCATCCATTAAATAAAACATTAAAGTAGCATCTCCAGCCAATTGCATTATACCATGTTGTCCATCTAATTCTGCATTTAAACAACGTTTAATCATTCTTAAAGCCATTGGGCTTCTTTTTTGAATAATCTTGCACCATTTTATGGTAACATTTTCTAAATCTTTTAGAGGAACAACTTTATTTATTAACCCCATATTTAGTGCTTCATTTGCAGTATATTTTTTGCATAAAAACCACATTTCACGAGCTCTTTTTTGACCTATATGACGAGCTAAATATGAAGAACCAAAACCTCCATCGAAAGAACCTACTTTTGGACCAATTTGACTAAAAATGGCATTGTCTGAAGCAATAGTTAAATCACAAACAACATGCAAAACATGTCCACCTCCTATAGAAAAACCGTTAACCATAGCTATAACTGGTTTAGGAAGTTCTCTTATTTTTTTATAAAAATCTAAGATATTTAATCTAGGAATACCATCTTTTCCTAAATATCCTCCTTTATCTCTCGTCTTTTGATCTCCCCCAGAACAAAAAGATTTATTACCAGAACCAGTTATAATCAATACATCTATATCCATTCTTTTATAACATATATCTATAGCATCAATCATTTCATTCACTGTTTCTGATCGAAAAGCATTATGACATTTAGGTCTATTAATTTCTATTTTTGATATTCCTTTACAAAAGGTAAATAAAATATCCTTATATTCTTTTATTAGAATCCAATTTATTGAAGAATCAACCATAAGAAAATATATATTAAAAATTGATATTTATTTTAAAATTATAGGAAAGAGTACAAAATAATAAAAAAAATTTTACTATTAATTGTGTTATTATGTTTAGAAATATTTTTTCAGTATTAATTGGAATATTAATCAGTTTTATTGAAATCCTTTTTTCTATAAAATATATTAAAAAAGGATTTATAAATATTCAATCTATTTCTATAATAGATTTAAAATCTATATTTTATTATGCTCCTGATAAATTTTTCATAATATTATTCATTTTTTATATATTTAGTACTTTTTTAGGGTGTATTTTAACTGCTTTTTTTGTGAAAAAAGCTAAAAAAGCATATGCTATGCTAACTGGATTTATTTTATTTATTTTTTCTTTTATTCATATATTTATATACACTTTTCCATTATGGTTTAGATTTTCTATTCTTACAATATTTTTTCCTTTTTCATATCTAAGTGGAGAATTTGTAGAATTTTTACAGAAAAAAAAATGGATAAAATAATAAGTATAAAAAACCAGAAAAATATCCAATTAATGCTATCCATCCTATTTTTTTGAAATACCAAAAAAAATCAATATTTTCCATACCCATAGCAGCTACTCCAGAAGCTGATCCTATAAGAAAAATGCTACCTCCTGTTCCAGAAACATAAGCTATAAAATGCCAAATATCATGATCTAATGGATAAGAAAACATAGCTATAGTTGCAGCAACTAATGGTACATTATCTATAATAGAAGATATCAATCCAAATAAAAATGCAGTAATTTTCCATGAAGAAACAGTGTTATTTATCCATTGAGATAAATTATATAATATTCCTAAAGATTCTAATGAAGAAACAGAAAGTAAAATACCAAAAAAAAATAAAATACTAGAAAGATCTAGATTCTTAAAAATTTCATCTATAGAAAAATTTTTTTCTGAAAAATTAGTTGTTGCTATTCCTAATATTCCAAGAGAAAAAATCATTCCCATATATGGAGGTAAACCAGTAATAGTTTTAAATATTGGAACAAATAATAGTAAACTTATACCCAAATTTAATATGAAAAAAGCTTTTTGAAGATCCTTTCTAGACAATTCACTTTTCTTTATAGAAAGAAAACCATTAAAAACAGGCATAAAAGAACCAATTAAAGTGGAGATAATCAAACATAAAATAGAAGGAATAAAAACTTTTCTAAGAAGATTTAAAGTTGTTACTTTGTTAGATATCCATAACATAGTAGTGGTAATATCCCCTATTGGAGACCATACTCCTCCTGCATTTGCAGATATAATAACTAAACCAATATAATATAAACGTTCTTTATAATCAGAAATTATTTTTCTTAAAATAGTAATAATAACCATAGTAGACGTTAAATTATCTATAATAGCAGATAAAAAAAAAGATAAAATACTTATTATCCACAAAAATTTACGTTTTGTTATACTGTCAGTAATAAATAAATTTCTTAATGCATCAAAACCAGAATATCTATCAATAATAGATATTATTAACATTGCTCCTACAATAAAAAAAACTATTTCTGAAGTTTTTCCCAAATGATATAACAATAAAGATTTAGTATTTATGTTAAGTGAAATCGTTGATTTGTCATTTAAATCATAAACAGGAATTTTAAAAAACATAATTAATGACCAACAAACTGACGCCATAATTAAGGAAGAAAAAACCTTATTTAAGGATATAATATTCTCAATGGTAATAAATAAATATCCAATGATAAAAACTAATATTATCATTGATTCCATAATCTTATTTTGGAATTTATTTTTTTTTTAATACCATCCTGCGTAATCAGATTTACCACTTAACATTTCTTCTATACGAAGTAATTGATTATATTTAGCTGTTCGTTCAGAACGACAGATAGAACCTGTTTTTATTTTTCCAATATTTAAAGATACAGTTAAATCTGCTATAAAAGTATCTTCTGTTTCTCCAGAACGATGAGAAATAATATTATGATATCTGTGTTTTTTTGCTAAATTTATAGTTTCGATAGTTTCTGTTAATGTTCCTACTTGATTAAGTTTTATTAAAATAGAATTTGCCGAAAAATTTTTTATTCCTTTATTTAATTTTTCTACCTGAGTAACAAAAAGATCATCCCCTACTAATAGAATATCTTCACCTAATTCTTTAGTTAGAATATTCCATCCTATCCAATCATTTTGATCCATTCCATCTTCTATAGATACAATTGGGTAACGCTTGACTAAATAAGATAAATATCTTACATGTTCTTCTCTAGATCTTTTTATACTTCCTTTCTCAAATTTAGAATAATCATATACATTATTTGAATAAAATTCAGATGAGGCACAATCTAATGCTATTCCTATTTGATCATAAGGTATATAACCTGATAAATGAATAGATTCTAAAATATGATCTAAAACATCTTCTATTCCATTAAAATTAGAAGAAAAACCTCCTTCATCTCCAACACTTATTGATAATTTTTTTTTAAATAAAAGGTTTTTTAACTGATAAAAAACCTTATGTCCCATTTCAATAGCATCGTAAAAAGTATTAGCCTTCATAGGTACTATCATAAATTCTTGAAATGCTACAGGAGCATCAGAATGTCTTCCTCCATTTACTATATTAATCATAGGAACTGGTAATACATTTGTACTAAATACACCTCCAATATATTTATAAAGAGGAATATCCAATTCTTTAGCAGCAGCTTTTACTGCAGCGATAGATACACCTAATATAGAATTAGAACCCAATCTACTTTTATTTTTTGTTCCATCTAAATCTATCATTAGATGATCTATATAGATTTGATCTATAATAGATACACCTGTTAATTCTGGTGCTATAATATTATTAACATTATATATAGCTTTATATACTTCTTTTCCTAAAAATTTCTTTCCACCATCTCTTAATTCAAAAGCTTCATGTTCTCCTTTAGAAGCTCCAGAAGGAACAGAAAAACGTCCCAAAACATTATTATTTGTTATAACATCTACTTCTATTGTTGGATTTCCTCTTGAATCTAATATCTGTCTGGCTTTTATCCTTTTAATTTTTCTCATTACTGATCAAACTTATATCTCTTTTTTTTTTACCACTACGTCTTGTTGCCTTTGATGATTGTTTAGAATTATAAATTCTATTAAAATCAACTAATTCTATTAAAGATAATTTACCCATATCACCAAGTCGAGATCCTATTTTTATAATTCTTGTATATCCACCAGACCTTTCTCTAACTTTTCTGAAAGATTCTTCAAAAAGTTCCTGAACAGCTTTTTTATCTCTTAATAAAGAAAATATATTTCTTCTAGAATGTGTAGTATCTATTTTAGATTTAGTGATAATAGGTTCTATATATTTTCTTAACACTTTAGCTTTTCCTAAAGTCGTATAAATTCTTTTTTCTTTAATTAAAGAAGAAGACATATTAGATAAAAGTGATTTTACATGTTCTTTTTTTCTTCCTAAATGGTTATTTTTTTTTCTATGATTCATAAATCCTAATTTAATTTAAAATCTGAAATATCCATTCCAAAATATAAACCTTTTTCTTTCATTTTATTTTCTAATTCTTCTAGTGATTTTTTACCAAAATTTCTCATTTTTAACATAGTGGATTTACTACATTTCACTAAATCATATATAGATTCTATAGAAGCATTTTTTAAACAATTTTTTGTACGAACAGATAAATCCATATCCATTAATTTAGATTTTAATAATGTTCGCATTCGTAAAAATTCATCATCATATTTTTTTGCTTTATTATTAATCTCATTATTTTCTATTTTTCCTATTTTTTCATGAGAAAAAATAGAAAAGTATTTTATCAGGATTAAAGACGCTTCCATTAAAGCGATTTTTGGACAGATAGATCCATCTGTTTTTATTTCTAAAGAAAGACTTTCAAAGTCTGTTTTTTTACCTACTCGGCAATTTTCAACTGTATATTTTACATTTTTTATAGGAGTATAAATAGAATCTATAGGAATATTTCCTATTAAATCTTCATCTTTTTTATTCATTTCAGCAGGAATATACCCTCTTCCTTCTTCTATAGTAAAACTCATTTCTAATGGAACTGATTTTTCTTTATTACAAAGAACTAAATCTTTGTTAATAATTTGAAAACTAGAAATAAATTCATTTAACATATCTCCAGTAATTTTTTCATGATTCTTAATTAGGATGTTCACTATTTCTTTAGAAACTCCATCAATTTTCTTCTTGAAACGAATTTTTTTAAAATTTAAAATAATTTCAGTTACATCTTCCACTATTCCTTCTATTGTAGAAAACTCATATTTTACTCCTTTTACTCTAATCGAGGTTACAGCATAACCTTTTAAAGAGCCTAATAAAACTCTTCTTAAAGAATTTCCTAACGTTAAACCATATCCTGGCTCCAAAGGTTGTAAATGAAAAATACCATTTTTATCCGAAAGTTCTGATACCGTGATCTTATCAGGTTGAACAAAATCAATAATAGACATATAATTTTTCCTTATTTTGAATAAAACTCAACAATGAGTTGTTCTTTAATGTTTTCGGGAATTTCCTTTCTCTTTGGCATAATTCTAAATATTCCAAACATTTCTTTTTCATTTGAAACTAACCAATCCATTACAGATCTTGTTTTATCATTTATAGTATTTAATATAACAGGATGTTTTTTAGATTTATTTTTCACACTTATACGATCTCCAACTTTTAATTTAAAAGATGGAATATTAACAATATGATCATTTACCATAATATGCCTATGAGAGACTATCTGACGGGCAGATGATCTAGATGGAGCAAAATTTAAACGAAAAACAATATTATCCAAACGTGATTCACACTCTTGTAATAATAATTCTCCAGTTATTCCTTTTTTTCTTGAAACCTCAAAGAATAATTTTTTGAATTGATTTTCTAATATACCATAAGTATATTTAGCTTTTTGTTTTTCTGATAGTTGAATAAAATATTCTGAACGTTTTACTCTACGACGACTATTTCCATGTTGACCAGATGGATATCTTCTTCTGTCAAAATATTTATCTTCTCCATATATACATTCTCCAAACTTACGAGAAATTTTTGTTTTTGGTCCTACATATCTTGCCATAAAAATATTTATAAATAAATTTTTATACTCTTCTCCTTTTAGGAGGACGACAACCGTTATGAGGTAACGGTGTTATATCCTTTATTATAGTTACTATCAAGCCAGAATTACTCAAGGATCTTATAGCAGAATCTCTTCCACCTCCAGGTCCTTTAATATTTATTTCTATTTTTTTTATTCCAGCATTTAATCCTTTTTTTGCTACATCTTCTGCCGCTATTTGAGCAGCATATGGAGTATTTTTTTTGGATCCTTTAAAGTTCATTTTTCCGGCAGAAGACCATGCTATTACATCTCCTTTTTTATTAGTTAAAGTAATAATAATATTATTAAAAGTAGATTGAATATGTGCAACTCCAAAAGAATCAACTATTACAGATTTTTTTTTCTTTAATAACTTTTTTTTTCCATACATAGTAAAAATTTTTTTATTTCGTAATCTTCTTCTTATTTGCTACAGTTTTCTTTTTCCCTTTTCTTGTCCTACAATTATTTTTTGTTTTCTGTCCTCTTAATGGTAAATGTTTTCTGTGTCTAGTACCCCTATAACATCCAATATCCATTAGTCTCTTAATACTTAATTGTACTTCTGACCTTAATTCTCCTTCAATTTTTATATAATCTGATACATATTTTCTTATACGACTTAATTCTTCATCAGACCAATTTTTTACTTTAACATTTTCATCAATTCTAACAGATAATAATATTTTTTTAGATAAACTTATATTTATTCCATACAAATAAGTAAGTCCAATTACACCTCTTTTTGATTTAGGGATATCAATCCCTGATATTCTAATTCTGGACATAAATTACTAACCTTGTCTTTGTTTAAATCTAGGATTTTTTTTATTAATAATTCGCAAACGACCTTTTCTAATAATAATTTTACAATCTTTTGTCCTTTTTTTTAAAGATGATTTAATTTTCATAAAAATTTTTTTTTAATATCTATACGTAATTCTTCCCCTTTCTAAATCATAAGAAGACATTTCTAATTTAACTTTATCACCAGGTAATATTTTAATATAATGCATCCTCATTTTACCAGAAATATGAGCTTTAACAATACATCCATTTTCCAATTCTACACGAAACATTGCATTTGGAGATGATTCTATAATTTTACCGTCAACTTCAATATGTTTTTGTTTAGCCATACACTTTCTTTATATTTGTTATAAATATAACAAAAAATTAAATTTTATTATATAAATTATATGGGATACCTAATGTTTCTATTTTTCATCATCATTAAATCATCATAATAATAATTTAATAAATGCATATTCACTTGTTGAATAATATCTAAAACAACTCCAACTAAGATTAACAAAGAAGTTCCTCCATAAAATAGGGAAAAATTTTGGGTGATTCCAATACGAAAAACAATAGAAGGTAATATAGCTATTAAAGCTAATAAAATAGAACCAGGAAATGTTATTTTAGACAAAATAGAATCTAAATATTTTGCTGTATCTTTTCCAGGTTTAATTTTAGGTATATGTCCTCCATTTCTTTTTAAATCATCAGCTATTTGATTCACTGGAATAGTAATAGCTGTATAAAAAAAAGTAAAAATTATAACTAAACTTGAAAAGGCTAAATTATACCATAAACCATATACATCTTGAAATAAATGAAAAAAATTTTTTATTTTATTATTGGATACATAATCATAAAAAGTTAAAGGAAAAAGCATAATTGCCTGAGAAAAAATAATTGGCATTACACCTGCAGATGTCATTTTTAATGGAATATACTGATGTTTTCTATGCATTATTTTAGAACTAAAGACTGTTGATTTATGATGAGAAACATATTGAACTTGTATTTTCCTAATTGCTTGTATAATTACAATAGAAAAAAGGATAACTAATAACCATAACATTAATTCAAGAAATAAAACTATTAAACCACCATGTCCGACTTCGGTTTTATTATATATTTCTTTAATTACTGCGTCTGGAAAACGAGCTACAATTCCTGACATGATAATTAAAGATATTCCATTTCCAACACCTTCTTCTGTCATCTTATCTCCTAACCACATAGTGAATATTGTTCCAGAAGTTAATACAACCATCCCTATAATCCAAAATAACATTTTTTCATAAAAAAAATCTATATTTAACAAATAAGCATGAGATAAAGTAGTATAAGGAATAAATTGCTTTGTTAAAGATATCAAATACAAAGGACCCTGAATCATACATATTCCAATAGTTAACCATCTTATTATTAGATTTACTTGTTTTTTTCCACTTTCTCCATCCTTTTGCAGTCTTTGTAAAGAAGGAACAACTAAACACATTAATTGTATAATAATAGAAGCAGAAATATAAGGCATTATACCTAATGCAAAAATAGAAGCACGATTAAATGCCCCTCCTGTGAAAGAAGATAAAATTTGCATAATTCCCTTGGATCCTAAATTCATTTTATCTATAAAATCACTGATACCTAAAGGATTAATTCCAGGAAGAGGAATATATGCACCTAATCGGTATATTAATAAAAAATTTAAAGTTGTTATTATTTTATCACGTAATTCTTTTGCATTCCAAATATTATGAAATATAGTGAAGAAATTTTTCATTTCTATTCAAATAAAGCTTTTCCTCCAGATTTATTTATAACAAAAAGTGCTTTTTTACTAAATTTAGAAGCTTTTATTTTTAATGAATAACAAAATTTATTTTTTCCTGATAAAATTTTGATAATAGAATTTTTTTTAATTAATTTTTTCTCATATAAAACACTTTTAGTTATGATATTCTCATTGGATATTTTTTTATCATTTATCCACTTTTGTAAAGTGTCCAAACTAATTACAAAATATTTTTTTTTATTATAACTACGAAATCCAAATTTTGGAATTCTTCTTTGTATAGGCATCTGTCCTCCTTCAAATCCTACTTTTTTAGAAAATCCAGAGCGAGATTTCGCTCCTTTATGTCCTCTTCCACAAGTTCCTCCTTTCCCACTTCCTTGTCCTCTACCTAATCTCAATTTTTTCTTTTTAGATCCTTTTTTTGGAGTTAAATATTTTAATGATTGCATAAAATTAATTAATCTATAAAATTACCCATTGTATACTCTTTCAATGGAAATTCCTCTTTGTTTTGCTATTATTTTAACATCCCTCATATAACTGAGAGCTTTTATTGTTGCTTTAATAATATTATGAGGATTTGAAGATCCTTTTGATTTAGATAAAACATTCCTTAATCCAACAGATTCAAGAACAGCTCTTAAAGGTCCTCCAGCTATTACTCCTGTACCTTCAGATGCTGGTTTAATTAAAATTTTAGCCCCTCCATATTTTGCTTCTTGTTCATGAGGAATAGTTCCATTAGGCAATATACAAACTTTACATAAACTTTTTTTTGCTCTTTCTCCAGCTTTACGAATTGCATCAGGTGCTTCTTTTGATTTTCCAAAACCATAACCAACCATTCCTTTTTCATTACCTTTAATAACGATAGCGCTAAAACTAAAATATCTTCTTCCTTTAGTTACCTTGCATACTCTAGTCACGCCAATCAATTTTTCTCTTAATTCTAATCCAAGATATTTTTTTTTTTTTTCTTTATCAGATGTATTTTGGGCTTTCATATAATATCAAATTAAAAATCTAATTCTTTCTCTCTTGCTCCTTCAGCTAAAGATTTCACTCGTCCATGATATAAATATCTACCTTTATCAAAAACAACTTTTTTTATATTTAATTTTTTAGCTCTTTCACCTAAAAGTTTTCCAACTTCATTGGAAATTTCCATTTTTGTTTTTGATTGATTCATCAATAATAACTTTTTTTCTTGAGAAGATGAGTATGTCAATGTTTTTCCGGTTTGATCATCTATCAATTGAGCATATATAGCTTTATTACTTCTAAAAATAGATATTCTCGGTTTATCTAATTTTCCAAGAAAATTTTTTTTTCTTTTAAAATTCTTTTTTACCATAATATAATATTTTTTATTATTACGTCATATATATCTTTATTTATTACGTCAATAATAACTAAGCAGTTTTACCTTCTTTTCTTCTGATTTCTTCTTTCAAATATCTAATTCCTTTTCCTTTATATGGTTCTGGTTTTCTAAAAGAACGAATTTTTGCAGCAACTAAACCCAATAATTGTTTATTATACGATTTTAAAAGTAAAATAAAATTACTTCCTTTTTCTGTTTTTATATCTACAGATATTTCTTTTGGAATTTGAATCATAATACTATGAGAAAAACCCAAATTTAATTCTAAAATATTATTATCTCTATTAATAGCTCTATATCCAACACCTACCAATTCTAATTCTTTTTTAAATCCTTTAGTTACTCCTTGAATCATATTAAAAATTAAAACACGATATAAACCATGTAGAGATTTAATTTTTTTAGATTCTATATTTCTAGTTAAATATAACTTATTATTATCTATTAATAATTTTATCTCCTCAGGAATTTTCAGGTTTAAAACACCTAATTTTCCTTTAACAATTATTAAATTTTTATCAATTTTTATATTTAAATCTTTAGGAATAAAGATAGGAATTTTTCCAATTTTAGACATAGAAAATATATTTTTCTAATATATATAACACAATATTTCTCCTCCTAATTTTCTTTTTCTTGCTTGTTTATCCGTTAAAATACCATAAGATGTAGAAAGTATAGCTATACCCAATCCATTCAAAACACGAGGTAGTTCTTTGTATTTTGAATATTTTCTTAGACCTGGCTTGCTTATTCTAATAATTTTTTGTATTACTGATACATTTTTATAATATTTTAAAGCAATCTTAATCGTTTTTATTTTTTTATCTCCTAATTTATAATCAAATATATAACCATTATCTAATAAAACTTTGGATATTCCTTCTCTTATATTAGAAAATGGAACTTCTATGAATTTATGTTTAACCATACAAGCATTTCTAATTCGAGTTAAAAAATCTGCAATAGGATCAGTATACATAAAAATTACCAACTTGCTTTCTTAACTCCGGGAATAAGACCTTGAGAAACCATATCTCTAAAAACAATGCGGGAAATACCAAATTTCCTCATATAACCTCTACATCTTCCAGTAATAGAACATCTATTTTTTAAACGGACAGGAGATGCATTTCTAGGCAACTTTTGTAACAATTCATAATTCTTAGAGTCTTTCAAAAACTTACGTTTTTTCGCATATTTTAAAACTATTTTTTCTCTTTTTCTTTGTCTTGCTTTTACTGATTCTTTAGCCATATTTTCTATTTATTTTTAAATGGAATACCAAATGAAGATAAAAGATCTTTTCCTTCTATATCACTTTTTGCAGACGTTACAAACGTAATATTCATTCCCATATTTTTTTTTATCTTATCTATATTTATTTCTGGATAAATCACTTGTTCGTTAATTCCAAGATTATAATTTCCAAAACCATCAAAACTGTTATTCTTTAAACCTTCAAAGTCTCTTACTCTTGGCAAAGAAATTACAATTAACCTTTCCAAAAATTCATACATCCTAACTTTTCTCAAAGTAACCATTACACCTATAGGTGTACCTTTTCTCAACTTAAATCCAGATTCATCATGTTTAGAATAACATAAAACAGATTTTTGTCCAGTTATAGAAGATATTTCTTTTAATGAAAAATCAACTATTTTTTTATCTAAAACAAAAAATGATCCTATTCCTTGATGAATAATTATTTTTTTTAATCTTGGAACTTCCATAACAGAAGTATATTTAAACTTTTTCATCAATTTAGGAATAATTTCAATATTATATAATATTTTTAATCTAGGATGATAAATCATGAGTTTATCTTTTTGACATTTGAAATATGTATAGGCGCTTCTTTTTCTACAATAGAACCTTTCAGATTATTTCTATTTGGTTTTAAATGTTTTTTAATCATATTAATACCATGTATTAATACTTTATTTTTTTTTTTAATAACCTTTAGGATTGTTCCTTTTTTTCCTTTATTATTACCAGATAAAATATATACTAAATCTCCTTTTTTCATATATAAAAATATGTTTATAAAACTTCCTGTGCTAATGATATAATCTTCATGTATTCTTTATCTCTTAATTCTCTAGCAACAGGGCCAAAAACTCTAGTTCCCATTATTTCTCCAGTAGTGTTAATAAGAACACATGCATTATCATCAAAACATATATAAGAACCGTCTTTTCTCCTTTTTCTATTTTTTGTCCGAATAATAATAGCTTTTATTACTTGACCTTTTTTCACTAATCCACCCGAAACTGCTTCTTTAATAGTAACAATAATAGAATCTCCCAATGATGCATATTTTTTTCCTGTACCACCTAAAACTCTAATAATTAAAGCTTCTTTTGCTCCTGTGTTATCCGAAACTCTACATCTAGATTCTTGTTGTAACATATATAATTTATTTTAATATTTCCTTTTTTTTTTCTAAAACAGAAACCAATCTCCAACATTTTTTCTTACTAATAGGACGTGTTTCCATTATAAAGACTACATCACCTTTTTTAGAAATATTTTTCTCATCATGAACCATATACTTTTTTCTTTTCAGAATTCTTTTCTCATAAAATTTATGTTTTACTCTTTTTATTTCAGAAACAATAACAGTTTTATCCATTTTATCACTAGTGACTATTCCTTTTCTTTCTTTTCTTTTTTTCCTAATCTTAATAAAAGAATCTTTATTCTTTTTATCTTGAATAATCATTTTGCTTTTTTTCTATTAAATTCAGTTTTTAATTTAGCTATATCTCTTCTTAACCATCTAATTTCCATAGTATTTTTTTTTAAACCAATAGAATGATCAAATTTCATTTTTTTGTAATCATTTCTTTTATTTTCTAAATATTTTAGAATTTCTTTTTCAGAAAGTATTTTCAAGTCAGAATATTTCATATATATTCTTTAGAATAAATAAATTTTATTTTTATAGGTAATTTTTGTGCAGCTAATCTTAAAGCTTCTTTTGCTATATCAATAGTAACTCCATCTATTTCAAATAAAATTCTTCCTGGTTTTACCACTGCAACCCAAAATTCCACAGGCCCCTTTCCTTTTCCCATACGTACTTCTTGTGGCTTTTTTGTAGCAGGTTTATCTGGAAAAATATTTATCCATAAATTTCCTTCTCTTTTCATATATCTTGTGGCAGCAACACGAGCAGCTTCTAATTGCTTAGAACTAATCCATCCTCCTTCTAAAGCTTTTATCCCATATAAACCTCTCGATAAAAATATTCCTTTTGACGCATACCCACGTATTCTTCCTTTCTGTCTTTTCTTATATTTTGTTTTTTTCGGTTGTAACATATTTTTATCAAAACTTTTTTCTACGAAATGTTTTATGGTTAGAAAATCTATATTTTTTTTGCATTAATGAAGGAGATAATTCTTTTTTTCCATATATTTCTCCTTTCATTATCCATACTTTAACTCCTATACTTCCATATATTGTATGAGCTACAGACATATAATAATCAACCTCTGCTCTAAACGTACCTAAAGAGATTCTTCCTTCCTTGTAAATCTCACATCTTGCCATCTCTGCTCCATTTAATCTTCCTGATATCTGAATTTTTACACCTTTGGCATTCATTCTCATAGCAGCAATCATAGATAATTTAATTAATTTTTTATAAGAAATTCTATTTTCTAATTGTCTTACCAAATTTTTTGCAACTAAAGGAGCATCTAATTCAGGACGTTTCACTTCAGATATATTTATTTGAATTTCTTTTTTCGTTAGTTTTTTTAATTCTTTTCTTACAGTATCAACTTCATCTCCACCCTTTCCTATAACAAGAGCTGGACGAGAAGTCCTAATGGTTAAAGTAATGAATTTCATAGTTCGTTCTATAAAAATTCTAGAAATTATTCCTTTAGGAAATCTTGCTTCTATATATCTTCTAACTTTAAAATCTTCTAATATTCTTTCTTTATAATTGTTACACCAACTAGATTGCCATCCTACAATAATACCTAATCGATTCATCATTGGATTCGTTTTTTGTCCCATAATATTTTATCTTTTTTCTAAAACAACTAAAATTTTACTCGATCTTTTCCTTATTCTATTTCCTCTTCCTTGAGGGACTGGACGTAATCTTTTCAAAGTTTTTCCTTGATTAACTACTATTTTACCAATATATAAATTAGAATCTTTTTCCAAAATATTTTTATAAATTTTATTCCAATTAGATAAAGCAGATAATAGTAATTTTCTCAAAATCAAAGATATTTGATGTTTCTTACTATATTTTAATATATCTAAAGCCTCTTGTATTTCTTTATTTTTAACTAAGTTAACTACTAGCCTAATTTTTCTTGGAGAAATAGAAACTTCATTTGAAGAAGCAAAAATAATATTTTTTTTATGTTCTTCCATAGATAGAATAAATAAAATCTAATTTTTAACTTTTACTTTATTTTTTGATCCAGAATGTTTTCTAAAAGTACGTGTAGGAGCGAATTCACCCAATTTATGTCCAATCATATTTTCTGTTATATAAACAGTGATAAATTGTCTTCCATTATGAACAGAAAAAGTTTGACCTACAAAATCAGGTAAAATAGTAGAAGGTCTAGACCATGTTTTAATAACAATTTTTTTTTCGTTTTTTATATTTTTTAAAACTTTTTTGTACAATTTATGAGAAACATAAGGTCCTTTTTTAAGAGATCTTGCCATAATTTATTTTTTTCTTCTTTGCAAAATATATTTATCAGAATATTTTTTTTTCGAACGTGTTCGAAAACCTTTAGATGGAATTCCTTTCCTACTTCTAGGTATACCACCAGAAGCTTTCCCTTCACCACCTCCCATTGGGTGATCTACAGGATTCATTGCCACTCCTCTAGTTCTTGATCTTCTTCCTAGATGTCTATTTTTTCCAGCTTTTCCATATTTTTCTAATTGATGATCAAGGTTTGAAACAATACCTATTGTTGCCATACATTGATTCAATATTATCCTTACTTCTCCAGATGGAAGCTTAATTGTTGCATATTTATTATCTCTTGCATATAATAAAGCATAAGAACCTGCACTTCTAGCTATTTTTGCTCCTTCTCCAGGCCTCAATTCTATACAGGAAATATTTGTCCCTAAAGGAATTTCACTTAGAAAAGTAGAATTTCCTATATTAAACGGTATTCCTTTTCCAGAAATAATTTCTTGTCCTATTTTTAATTTATCTAAAGCTAAAATATATCTTTTTTCACCATCTTTATAATGAAGTAAAGCAATAAAAGAAGATCTATTAGGATCATATTCTATAGTTTTTACTATAGAAGTAATTCCAAACTTTCTTCTCTTAAAATCAATTATTCTATACCTTTTTTTATGTCCTCCTCCAAGATAACGTACAGTCATTTTACCATAATTATTCCTTCCTCCAGATTTTGATTTTCCTCTTGTTAAATTTCTATCAGGAATAGAATGTGTAATTTGATCAAAATTATTAACTATCTTAAAACGTTGACCGGGTGTTAATGGTTTTAATTTTCTTATTGACATTAAATTTATTTTTTAGATATATCTATATCTTCTTTTTTTTTCTTAAAAAAACTAATTTTTTGATCTACTTCTAATTTAACAATTGCTTTTTTAACTTTAGAAGTTCTTCCATATAAATATCCTTTTTTAGTATACCTTGATTTATTTTTTCTAGGATAAATCATAGTACAAATTTTTCTCACAGAAACTCCAAACATTTTATTTATTTCTTCTTTAATTTCTTTTTTATTAGAATTAATATATACCAGAAAAGTATAACATAAATTTTTTTCCTTTCCAGATGATTTTTCTGTAAGATAAGGTTGATTTAAAATAATCATAAATTTAAGGGATCAAGAAAATTCTTAATTTTTTTAGCGGAACTCTCCGAGAATAGAATATATGAATATTTTAATAACAAATAACTATTTACTTCACAAATAGTAGATAATCTAAATTTATCTAAATTTCTAGAAGATAAATACAAATTTGTATTTTTTTTTTCGACTATCATTAATAATTTTTCATTTATTAATCCTAAGTATTCTAATATTTTTAAAAAAGGTTTCATTTTTGGTTTATCCAATCTAATGTCTTCTATTATTTTAACTTTATTTTTTTTCAATTTATATTCTATAATAGATTTTCTAACTAAAAATTTAGTTTGTTTGTTCATTTTAGATAAATAAAGTCTTGGACGAGGACCAAAAACTCTTCCTCCTCCTCTAAATATAGGATTTTTTATATCCCCTTTTCTAGATGCACCTGTTCCTTTTTGCCTATGTAATTTTTTTGTACTTCCAGATAAATCACTTCTTTCTTTAGATTTATGTTTTCCATGACGTTGAGCTGATAAATATCTTTTAATTTCTAAATATATAGAATGATTATAAGGTTTTGTCTTTTCAAAAAAATTATCATTTAATACAATCTTACGATTCGTTAATTCACCCTTAATATCTAATATTTCTAACTCCATTTTTTTTCTTTATTATTAAATATGAATTTTTATTACCAGGAACAGATCCTTTTAATAAAAGGACATTGTTATCTAAATCTATTTTTAATAGAATCAAATTTTTTACAGTCATATAACATCCTCCCATTCGTCCACCCATTTTTTTACCTTTAAAAACTCTAGAAGGATCCGATCCTGCTCCAACAGATCCAGGAGATCTTAATCTATTATGTTGCCCATGACTACTTTCTCCTACACCAGAAAATCCATGTCTTTTAACCACTCCTTGAAATCCTTTTCCTTTAGTTTTCCCCTTTACATCAACTAATTCTCCTTCTGAAAATATATTTATATCAATTAAATCTCCCATTTTAATTTCTTCTTTTGAAGAATTTAAGATTTTTCCTCTAAATTCCATTAATTGTTTTTTTGGAGTAATTCCTGCTTTTTTAAAATGACCCTGTAAAGCTTTAGTTGTATGTTTTTTTTTCTTATTTATCATTCCTAATTGAATAGAAGAATAACCATCTTTTTCTAAGTTTTTTATTTGAACAATATAACAAGGATATATTTTTACAATAGTACATGGGATATTTTCCCCATTCTTAGAAAAAATACTAGTCATTCCAAAATGGATTCCCATTAAACCAAACATTTCTTTTTTCATACTTTAATTTCAGCTTCTACACCACTTGGTAATTCTAATTTCATTAAAGCATCTACTGTTTTAGAGGAAGCATTATGAATTTGCAAAAGTCTTTTATGCGTAGGAAGTAAAAATTGTTCCCTTGACTTTTTATTTACATGTGGAGAACGCAATACTGTAAATATTTTTTTCTCTGTAGGTAACGGAACCGGACCATTCAATACAACACCTGTTGGAAGTACAGATTTTACTATTTTCTCAGCCGATTTATCTAATAAATTATAATCATAAGATTTTAATTTAATTTTTATATCATGCCCCATGCTTATTTATTTTCTTATTTTTTCTTAATTTTCTTTTTTTTATCATCTAAATTATTCTTTTCTTGCTTTTGATTTACAAAGATTATGTTTTCCATTATATTTTTTGGAACTACATCATAGTGATAAAATTCCATAGTTGATGTTCCTCTACCTGAGGAAAGAGTTCTTAAGATAGTAACGTAACCAAACATTTCAGATAAAGGAACTAAAGACTGAATTATTTTTATATTTTTTTTGTCATTCATATTTTGTACAATTCCCCTCCTACGATTCAAATCACCTATTACATCTCCCATATTTTCTTCTGGTACTACTATCTCCAATTTCATAATTGGTTCTAAAAGAATAGGTTTAGTTTTTTTTACTGCTTTTTTAAAACCTAATCTTCCTGCTATTTCAAATGCTAATTGATCAGAATCAACAGAATGATAAGATCCGTCTAAAATAATTATTCTTGCGTTATCAATTTCATATCCTGACAAAGGGCCTCTTTTCATCATTTCTACACAACCCTTTTTTATTGATGGAATATATTCTTTAGGAATATTTCCACCTTTTATTTTATTAATGAATTCTAAACCTTTACTTCCTTTACTTCCCGGACCAACTTTAAACAAAATATCAGCATATTTACCACGTCCTCCTGTTTGTTTTTTATATATTTCTCTATGTTCTACCAAAGTAGTTAGCGCTTCTTTATATTCTACTTTTGGTTTACCTTGATTAACTTCTACTTTGAATTCTCTATTCATTCTGTCTAAAAGTATTTCTAAATGTAGTTCACCCATACCAGAAATTATAGTTTGTCCTGTATAATTATCTACACGTACTTGAAAAGTTGGATCTTCTTCCATTAGTTTGGACAAAGCTAAACTCATTTTGTCAATATCTGATTTATATTTTGGTTCTATGGCTATTCCTATGACAGGATCAGGAAAAGAAATACTTTCCAAAAGTATTGGGTTTTTTTCATCACATAACGTATCTCCCGTTCTAATATTTTTAAATCCTACTATCGCAGCTATATCTCCTGCTTCTATTTGACAAATAGGATTCTGTTTATTAGCGTGCATTTGATATATACGGGAAATTCTTTCTTTACTTCCAGATCTAGGATTTAAACCATATGATCCTGCTTCTATTTTACCAGAATAAACTCTAAAAAAAGCCAATCGTCCAACAAATGGATCGCTAGCTATTTTAAAAGCTAAAGCAGAAAATGGTTCTTTCTCACTAGGTTTTCTTGTTTCTTTTGTTTGATAAACAGGATGTATACCTACAATATCCTTTACCTCTAAAGGAGAAGGCAAATAACGACATATAGCATCTAATACTGTTTGTACTCCTTTATTTTTAAAAGAAGAACCACATAATATTGGAATAATCTTCATTTCAATTGTGCTTTTATGCAAAGAAGATATTATTTCTTCTTCAGAAATAGAATAATCATTAGATATATACTTTTCCATAAGTACATCATCATATTCAGATAATGATTCGATTAACTTGTTATGATAATCATTTACAATATCTTTCATATTTTCAGGAATAGGTATTTTTTGATACGTTATACCATAATTATGATCATCCCATATAATTGCTTTATTTGATATTAAATCTACTACTCCTTTAAATCCATTTTCAGATCCAATAGGAATTTGTAAAGGAACAGAATGAGCCCCAAACATATCTGTTATTTGGAAACAAACATTAAAAAAATCTGCTCCTTGACGATCCATTTTATTAATAAAAGCTATTCTAGGTATAGAATATTTATCTGCTTGTCTCCATATTGTTTCTGATTGAGGTTCAACTCCATCTACAGCACTAAATAAAACAACCATTCCATCTAATATTCTTAAAGATCTTTCCACTTCTACTGTAAAATCTACATGACCAGGTGTATCTATAATATTGATTTGATATTTCTTATTTTTATAATTCCATTTACAACATGTAGCAGCTGAAGTTATAGTTATTCCACGTTCTTGTTCCTGTAACATCCAATCCATTGTAGCTGTTCCATCATGGACTTCCCCTATTTTATGATTAATTCCTGTGTAAAAAAGAATTCTTTCTGTTGTTGTTGTTTTTCCAGCATCAATATGTGCTGCAATTCCTATATTTCTTGTATATCTTAAATCCTTTGACATGATTAAAATCTAAAATGAGAAAAAGCTTTATTAGCTTCCGCTATTTTATGAATATTTTCCTTTCTTTTTACCGCTTCTCCTTGCTCATTGTAAGCATCAAATATTTCATAAGCCAATCTAGAAGACATTGTTTTTTCTTTTCTAATAGAAGCACAAGAAATAAGTAATTTTATTGCTTTAGTTATTCTGCTGTTAGAAGAAATAGACGTGGGTATTTGTATATTGGATCCTCCCATTCTACGACTTCTAACTTCTACATTAGGTGTAACATTTTTTAATCCATCTTTCCATATTTCTAAAGAGGATTTTTCTTCTTTATCTTTGATTTCCTCTATTTTTTTCATTGCATTATAAAATATCCTATAAGCTAAATTTTTTTTTCCATTTTTCATTAAATGATTGATAAAACGAGAGACAAGAATATCATTAAATCTTGGATCAGGAAAATAAATTCTTTTTCTTTTTTTAGATTTTCTCATTTTATTTTCCTTTTTTTTCTATTTTAGCTCCATACTTACTTCTACTTTTTTTCCTTCCGTTAACCCCCGCAGTATCACGAGCACCACGTACCACTTTATATTTTACTCCTGGTAAATCTTTCACTCTACCTCCTTTTACCAAAACAATTGAATGTTCTTGTAAATTATGTCCCTCTCCATTTATATAACTAATAACTTCTTTACCATTTGTAAAACGAACACGAGCTACTTTTCGCATCGCAGAATTAGGTTTTTTTGGAGTAGTAGTATAAACTCTTGTGCATACTCCTCTTTTTTGCGGACAAAAATCTAAGGCAATAGATTTTCTTTTTTTAGAAGAAGATTTTCTTCCTTTTCTAATTAATTGTTGTATAGTAGGCATAATATACTGCAAATAGTATTTTATCTTTAATAAATAATAATTGCAAATTATATTATTTAATAATAAATTACAACTAATTTGTTTAATAATTAATTTTTTTATTTTTAAATAAATCCTCTTCTGAGGATTCAATTTCTAGTTCGTTATATATATACCTAAAAGTAGAAAGTAAACAAGGTTTTCCATCCACTATAGCTACATTATGCTCAAAATGAGCAGAAAGATCTTGATCAGAAGTTGTTATAGTCCACCCATCTTCATGAAAAATAACATCAGGTTTTCCTTTGTTGACCATAGGTTCTATAGATAGAACAAGACCTTCTTCTAGTTTTAAACCTTCTCCCCTTTTTCCGAAATTAGGAACTTGAGGTTCTTCATGTATTTTTTTTCCTAAACCATGACCTACAAGATCTCTAACTACACTATATCCATATTTTTCAACACTAGATTGAATAGAAAAACCTATATCACCAATATGATTTCCTTTTATACAATTAGATAATCCTTTATATAGGGATTCTTTTGAACACTTGACAAATTTTTTAACATCTTTAGAAACTTTTCCTACTTCAAATGTATATGCATGTTCTCCATAATAACCATTCATATATACACCACAATCTATAGATAAAATATCACCTTCACATAAAAGTTTTTTATTAGGTATTCCATGTACTACTTGATTATTTGGTGAAGAACATAAAGTATGATCAAAATTATATAATCCTAGAAAAGCAGGCATACCTCCATGATCTCTAATAAATTTTTCAGCTATTTTATCCAAATAAAGAGAATTTATTCCTGGTTTAATTTCTTTTGCCAACATTCCCAATGTTTTAGATGCTAAAAAAGCACTTTTTTTAATAAGAATTATTTCTTCAATTGTTTTTATCATATTCTTCGAATATAATTTATTTGATATTTCCTAATTTTAATTTATTATGGAACATCCATTCATAATTTTAGGTTTTTGCAAACCCATTATTTGAATAATAGTAGGAGATACATCAGATAATGTTGCAATTTTTTTTAAACAATTTTTATTTTTATATGTAGAATCTATAAGAATAAAAGGAACTAAAGAATTAGTATGATTTGTATTAGGACTTCCATCTTTATTAATCATGCAATCTGCATTTCCATGATCTCCAACTATTATAACTGTATAATAATTTTTCATAGCTTCCTCAGAACATATTTTCGTACATAAATCTACAAATTCACATGCTTTAATAGTCTCTAACATTTTTCCAGTATGACCAACCATATCTGGATTAGAAAAATTTAAACATACAAAATCAACTTCTTTTTTTTTTAACTCTGGACATATTTTTTTAACTATTTTTTCTGCACTCATTTCGGGTTTTAAATCATAAGTTGAAATTTTTGGAGAATTACATAAAATTCTTCTTTCTTTATCAAAAGGTTTTTCTCTTCCTCCTGAAAAAAAAAAGGTTACATGTGGATATTTTTCTGTCTCAGCTATACGAATTTGTTTTTTCCCTTCTTTTTCTAGTACTTCTCCCAAAGTATTTGACAAATTTTTCTTCTTAAAAAGAATATGAACATTCTTATATATAGGATTGAAACAAGTCATTGTTATATACATTAAATCTAATTTCTTAGAAAAAGAAAAAATTTTCTTACTATTATTTGTCAGTAATTCGGTTATTTGTCTAGAACGATCTGAACGAAAATTAAAACAAAAAACGACATCTCCTTTATCTATTCTGGAAACAGGAACCCCTGATTCATTAACAATAATTATAGGAGGAATAAATTCATCAGTTACTCCATTTTTGTATAATGATGTTATAGAATGAATTATATTATTAGTATATTCACCTTCAGAGTAAACCAAGGCTTTATATGCAATCTTAGTTCTATTCCATCTTTTATCTCTATCCATAGAATAATATCTACCCATCACAGATGATAATTTTCCAACAGATTTTTTTGTTTTTTCTAATAAATTTTTTAGAAAAAAAATTCCACTTTTTTGAAAAGTATCTCTACCATCTGTAAATGCATGTATAAAAACGTTAGATACATTTTTTTGATAAGCAACGTCTAATATAGAGAAAAGATGATTTATATGAGAATGAACTCCTCCATCAGATAACAATCCAATCAAATGAATATTCTTTTTAAATGAAATAACATAATCAAAAATAGGATTTATTTTTTCGAAAAAATCTTCATTATCAATAGATCGATTTATTTCTTCTAAACTTTGAATAATTTTTCGTCCAGACCCTAAACTTATATGACCAACTTCTGAATTCCCCATTTGATTTTCTGGTAAACCAACAAAATAACCCGAAGCATGTAATTTACTAAATGGATATTGTTTATAGCAATAATCTATAAAAGGAGTATGAGCTAATTCAATAGCTGAATATTCAGAATTTTTTGAAGATAAACCCCAACCATCTAATATTAACAACATTAACTTTTTTTTTTCTTTCATCTCAACAAACTTATTCTTTTGAAGATATTGATCTTTATTTTTTCATTAAATTTTCTAATATATTCCTGAATAGTTTCTTCTTCATTTTTTATATATTTTTGATGAAGAAGGGTATTTTCCATAATAAATTTTCTTTTTTTTCCAAGAAAAATTTTTTCTTTTATTTCATTACTTTTATCCTTAGTTTTTTCATTAATATTATGCCAAATAATTTTTTCTTCTTTTTTTATTAAATCATCTGGAATTCCTTGTTCATCTATGGCTATAGGATTCATAGCTGTTATATGCATTGCTATATTTCTAGCAAATAAAATATTTTCAGATAAAGAAGTATCAAAAGATGAAGAAGAACAAATAGAAAAACCTACTAAAGTTGCAATTTTATTATTATGGGTATAATTTATAACAATTGTAGATTCTACATTTTCAAATATTTTCAATTCTAATTTTTCGCAAAATAAACCCATTTTTTCTATAATTATTTGTTGAATAGTCCTATTATTTTCAACTATACTAGATAAAAATTCATTTTTATTTCTATAGAATAATGATTTTTTTGACAAAAAAGATAAAAATTCAATAAATTCAGTACTTCTAGAAAGAAAATCTGTTTCACATGTTAACCCAATTATACTTCCTTTATTAAATTCAGGATTAACAGAAGAAATAATAGAACCTTCTTTTATTTGAATAGATGAACGATTCAATGCTATATTTTCTCCCTTTTTTCTTAGAATATAAATAGCTTTGTCTAAATTTCCTTTAGATTTTATTAAAGATTTTTTACAATCCATAATTCCAATTCCAGTAATTTCTCTAAGCTTTTTTATTTTAGAAGTAGTTATTTTCATGGTTTTACATTTGTAATTAATTTAACTTCTTTCTTTTTTCTTGAATTAAAAATATTAATTCCTTCCTGAATAGAAGATGTTATAACTTTTAAAATAATATCAATAGATTTGGAAGAATCATCATTAGATGGAATAGGATATTTTATTCCATTTGGATTTGTATTAGTGTCAACCATAGCATAAACTGGTATTTTAAGTTTTATCGATTCGGACAAAGCTATTTTTTCTTTGAATGGATCGATTAAAAAAATTCCTCCAGGTAAATGAGTCATAGATGATATACTTCCTAGATTTTTATATAATTTTTCATGTAATCTGTCTATTAATAATCGTTCTTTCTTAGAAAAAGAAGAAAATGTTCCATTTTTTTTCAATTTATCTATGTTATTCATTTTCTTTACAGAACGACGTATGGTCATAAAATTAGTCAAAAAACCCCCTAGCCATCTTTCTGTAACAAACGGCATATTTACATTTTTAGCGTAAAATGCTACTTTTTCCTGAGCCTGAGCTTTTGTTCCTACTAACAAAATTTTTTTTCCCATAGAAACAATTTTTTTTAAACTGTTACAGGCTTGATCTAATTTTTCTATTGTTTTTGATAAATCTATAATATGGAAGCCCCTTTTTTTCATGAATATAAAAGGACGCATATTTGGATTCCATTTGCATGCAATATGTCCAAAATGAACTCCAGCTTTCAATAAATCTTTAGTATTAATTTTCATATATAAAAACAATTTTTTAACGTTTTGAAAACTGAAATTTTTTTCTCGCTTTTTTTTGCCCGAATTTTTTTCTTTCTACTTCTCTAGAATCACGAGTTAATAAACCCTCAGCTTTTAATATTTTTCTATGATTTAAATGTATCAAACAAAGAACACGGGAAATAGCTAAACAAATGGCTTCAGCTTGACCATTGAAACCTCCTCCACAAACTTTAATTTTTATATCAAAATTTTGATTTCCTATTTTCTTTAAAGGATATAAAATTTTTAAATGAAGATTTTGAGGAAAATATTGTTCATAACTCTTAGAGTTTATTGTGATTGACAATTTTTCACTAGATTGTAAATACACGCGAGCAAGAGATCTTTTCCTCCTTCCTACGGAATGATGAACTGTCATATAGTATTATTATAATTTTTTAATAAAACAGGATTTTGAGCATTATGCTTATGATCTTTTCCTTTATAAATACGTAATTTTTTTATCATTTTTTTTCCTAAACGATTTTTAGGAAGCATACCTTTAACTGCTTTATATATTAAAATTCTCGAATCCTTTTTAAAAAGATCTTTCACTGTAGTTATTCTTTTTCCCCCTGGATAACCAGTATAACGAATATATTTCTTTTTTAACCATTTTTTTCCAGTCAATTGAATTTGATCAGAATTAATTACAATTATATAATCTCCACAATCAAAATTAGGAGAAAAAAAAGGTTTATCTTTTCCTTTTATTCTAAATGCTATTTCTGAAGAAAAACGACCAAGTTTTTGATGATTTGCATCCATAATGATCCATTTTTTCTTGTGAAAAAAATTCTTTCCAGAGTCAGTTTTAAAACTTAACGGGTCCATGTTCTTTTTCTATTTCTTTTTTTATTATTAACCTAATATAAGAATTTTTAAAAAAAAATTCCTAAATAAGGAATGACTTTTTGTCATAAAAAAACTAAACATTTCAATTTAAATAAGTTTATTTTTGTCTACTAAATATAATAACTTCATTATGGCATAATGATTGGAGAATTCTTCATAATTAAAAAAAGTAATAAATAATGAGTAGTAAAATTATAGGAATAGATTTAGGAACAACAAATTCTTGTGTTTCCGTTATGGAGATAAATGATCCTGTGGTTATACCAAATTCAGAAGGAAAAAGAACGACCCCGTCTATAGTTGCTTTTGTAAGTGGAGGAGAAAGAAAAATAGGAGATCCTGCTAAAAGACAGGCTGTGACTAATCCACAAAAAACTATTTTTTCAATCAAACGTTTTATGGGAAGAATGTATTCTGAAGTAACTGAAGAATTAAAAAATATTCCATATAAAATTGTGAAAGGTGGAAATAATACACCTCGTGTTGATATAGAAAATAGATTATATGCTCCACAAGAAATATCTGCTATGATACTTCAAAAAATGAAAAAAACTGCGGAAGATTATCTAGGAGAAGAATTGAAAAGAGCAGTTATTACTGTTCCCGCTTATTTTAATGATGCTCAAAGACAAGCAACAAAAGAAGCTGGAGAAATAGCAGGATTAAAAGTGGAAAGAATTATTAACGAGCCTACTGCTGCGGCATTGGCCTATGGTTTAGATAAAAGTAAACAAAACAAAAAAATTGCAGTCTATGATTTAGGAGGAGGAACGTTTGATGTTTCAATATTAGAATTAGGAGATGGAGTATTCGAAGTCCTTTCAACTAATGGTGATACTCATTTGGGTGGAGATGACTTTGATCAAGTAATAATAGATTATCTCGCAAACGAATTTTCTTCTAGAGAAAATATAGATCTAAGAAAAGATCCTATGGCTTTACAACGTTTAAAAGAAGCAGCAGAAAAAGCTAAAATTGAATTATCTTCTTCTACTCAAACAGAAATAAATTTACCATATATAACAGCTACAGAATCTGGACCTAAGCATTTAGTTTTATCATTAACTCGTTCAAAATTCGAACAAATTTCTGAAAAATTAATACAAAGATCTGTTAATCCATGTTCTAAAGCGTTAAAAGATGCAAATTTATCTACTAAAGATATAGACGAAGTCATTTTAGTAGGTGGATCTACTAGAATTCCAAGAGTACAGAAAAGTGTAGAAAATTTTTTTCAAAAAAAACCATCTAAAGGTGTTAATCCTGATGAAGTTGTTGCTATTGGAGCTGCTATACAGGGTGGAGTTTTAACTGGAGATGTTCAAAATGTTTTATTATTAGATGTTACTCCTTTATCATTAGGTATTGAAACATTAGGAGGAGTTTTTACAAAACTTATAGAATCAAATACTACCATTCCTACTAAAAAATCAGAAACCTTTTCTACAGCTTCAGATAACCAATCAGCAGTAACCATAAGAGTAGGACAAGGTGAACGATCTATGTTTAATGATAATAAAGAAATAGGTAGATTTGACTTAGTAGATATCCCTCCTGCACCTAGAGGTATTCCTCAAATAGAGGTTAGTTTCGATATTGATGCAAATGGTATACTTAACGTTTCAGCAAAAGATAAAGGGACTGGAAAAGAACAGTCTATACGTATTGAAACATCATCAGGCTTAAATAAAGATGAAATAGAAAAAATGAAGAGAGAAGCAAAAGAAAACGCTCAAAAAGATGAAAAAACAAAAGGAGAAATAGAGAAATTAAATTCAGCAGATAATCAAATATTTCAAACAGAAAAACAACTAAAAGATTATGAAAATAAATTGTCCGAAGACAATAAAAAAAAGATTACACAATTCTTGGAAGAATTAAAAGAAGCCTATTCTAAAAAAGATTTTGAAAAAATAGATCTTTCTATAAAAAATTTAAACGAAATTTGGACAAAAGTGTTACAAGAAATATATGAATCTTCTAAGAACAAAAATGAAAACAAAAATGAGGAAAAAAAAGAAAAAAAAGATAAACAAAGTAGTAATGAAAATGTACAAGATGTAGATTATGAAGAAGTAAAATAAATATATTAGGGACGAAAATTTTTATGGAATAAAAGATATTACAGTTTTTCCAGCAATAACTTTTTCTCCCTTTTTCACAAAAAAAGTAGTATTCAATGGTAAATAAAGATCTATTCTAGATCCAAATTTAATAAATCCAAATTCTTCTCCTTTTTCTGCTAAATCATTCTTTTTAGAATATAGAATTATACGACGAGCTATAATTCCTGCAATTTGTCTAAATAAAATTTTTTTTTTCGTTTTTGTTTCAACAACTACTGTTGTTCTTTCGTTATTTAGTGAATTTTTATGATCCCATGCAAACCAATATTTACCAGGATGATATTTAACATAAATTACTTTTCCAGAAACAGGGAATCTGTTTACATGAACATCAAACGGGGACATAAAAATAGAAATGCACCAACTATTTCTTTTTAAAAATTCATTTTCATAGATTTTTTTTATTATTATTACTTTTCCATCAGCAGGAGAAATAATCTCTTTATCATTATTTGTTTTTAAAACTGTTCTTTTTGGATTTCTAAAAAAAAAAAGAAAAAAACAGTATAACATGATTGAAAAAAAAGAAATAATAAAACTTATTTTTTTTTGGAAAAAAAATAAGGAAATAAAAATACATATTAATATGAAAACTAACGTATAAATTAAAAAAAAGTAACCTTCTTTATGAATCATAAATTTTTATATTTATACTTAAAATTTTTTTTCTTATAAAGAATAAATTAGAATAATTATAAACATGATAGGAATAACAAATATAAGACTATCTAATCTATCTAAGAAACCACCATGTCCAGGAAACCATATTCCAGAACCAGAATTTTTTACATCGTAAGATCTTTTAATGTATGATTCTACAAGATCTCCTATAGTAGAAAAAATAGGAATAATAAAAGAAAAAAAACACCAGTATTTTTTATCCCATATTTTATATAGAAAAATTCCAAAAATTAAACAAAAAAATAAACCTCCAAAAAATCCTTCCAAAGATTTTTCGGGAGATATAAAACTAGCTATTTTTCTTTTTCCAAATTTTTTTCCTATTAAATAGGATAAAGTATCATGAATCCATATCAAAATAAATATACCTAAAATTAAATTTTTTCCACTATTAACAGTTTTATAAATATAAAAAGTTAAAAAAAAAGGTAATACAATATAAACTAAACCAAAAATTAAATTACTTATTTGCATTATATTTTCCTTTTTTGGAAGCGTTTTTTGATAAAAAATCTGTATTCCAAGAAAAAATATAGGAGAAAAAATAAAACTTATAACATAAGGTAATGTCTCCTCTTTCATTTCCATAAAAAAATCAAAAAATATTGATAATAAAAAAAATAGTGAAATTATTTTTATAAAAAAAGACTTTGTTTTTGAAATAACCAAAAATTCATAAAGACAAAAAAAAGATAGAATCATCATTAAAATTCTAAAATATTTTTCTCCTTTTTCTATAGAAAATAAAATTAAAAAAATATAAATAAATCCAGTAAAAAATCTTATAAAAAAATTCATTATTTCTTATAATATATCAAGATAATGCATGATGATTAATTGTTAGTATATCTTCAATATCATCAGAAAAAGGTCTTTTTCCAAAAATTTTTTTCAAATCTTCTCTAAATATAACCTCCTTGTCTAACAATTGATTAGCTAACATTGATAATTTATCTTTATTCTTTTTCAATAAATTTTTAGCTCTCTGATATTCTTCTTCTATAATTTTAGATACCTCTTCGTCTATAATTTGCGCTGTTCTTTCACTATAAGGTTTTGTAAAAGAAAATTCATTTTGACCAGCAGAATCATAATAAGAAATATTTCCAATTTTGTTATTCAATCCAAAAATAACGACCATAGATTGTGCTTGTTTAGTTACTCTTTCTAAATCATTTAAAGCCCCAGTAGATATACTATTGAAAATAATCTCTTCTGCAGATCTTCCTGCTAATAAGGCACATATTTCATCCTTCATTTGTTCTAAAGTAGTTAATTGTCTTTCTTCTGGTAAATACCATGCAGAACCCAAAGATTTTCCTCTTGGAACTATCGTCACTTTTACTAAAGGAGCTGCATGTTCTAATAACCAACTTATAGTAGCATGTCCTGCTTCATGATATGCTATCCTTTTTTTTTCATTTGGTTTAATTATTTTACTCTTTTTTTCCAATCCTCCTATAATTCGATCTATAGCGTCTAAAAAATCCTGATGGTATATTTTAGGTCTATTTTTTCTAGCAGCAATGAGAGCAGATTCGTTACAGATATTAGCAATATCTGCTCCACTAAAACCTGGAGTTTGTCTAGCTAAAAAATCAATATCAACTTTATCTGATAAAATTAAATTTTTTAGGTGAACACGGAATATTTCTTTTCTTTCATTTAATTCAGGTGGATCTACTATTATAGTACGATCAAATCGTCCTGGACGAAGTAATGCTTTATCTAAAATATCAGATCTGTTAGTAGCAGCTAAAACAATAACGTTAGTATGGGTTCCAAAACCATCCATTTCTGTAAGTAATTGATTTAATGTATTCTCTCTTTCATCATTAGATCCTGCTATACTGCTTTTTCCCCTAGCTCTTCCAATGGCATCAATTTCATCTATAAATATCATACATGGAGATTTTTCTTTAGCTTTTTCGAATAAATCTCTAACTCTAGAGGCTCCTACACCTACAAACATTTCTACAAAATCCGATCCAGATAGAGAAAAAAAAGGAACTCTTGCCTCACCAGCAACTGCTTTTGCTAATAGAGTTTTACCAGTTCCGGGTGGTCCTATTAAAAGAGCCCCTTTTGGAATTTTACCTCCTAATTTAGTATATTTTTGAGGACTCTTTAAAAACTCAACAATTTCTTGAACTTCTTCTTTAGCCCCTTCTAAACCAGCTACATCTTTAAATGTTATTTTCACATTATCATTTTCATCAAATAATTTAGCTCTCGATTTTCCAATATTGAATATTTGTCCTCCTGCTCCTCCTCCAGCTGCTCCTATTTTACGAAATATAAACATCCAAAAAAGAACAAATAATATTAAAAATATACCATAATCAAAAAAAAATTTAGTAAGAGTATATTCTTGCTGATTTTTAAAATCAATCAGAGTGTCTAATTTGTATTTATTTTTATATTCTTCAAATTTTTTTTGAAAGAATTGCAAATCACCTATTTCAAATTCATATTGTAAAGGATTTGTTATAAATTTATAACTGTTATTATTTTTTAGTGAATAATTTGAATTTAAAAAATTATTAGAAGATAAAAATTCTTTTTTTAAATAAACATATACAATTTCTCTGTGTTTGACTATAATTTTCTGAACTTCTCCTTTTACTAATATTTTGAAAAAAGTATCTTGATCTATTTTTCTAGGGTTAGAAAAAGAAGTTTTAAAAAAAAATATACCTAAAAATATAGCTAATATAACTGCATATATCCAAAAAAAGTTATTTTTATTTTTTACTTTTTTATCTATCATAAGATTGTCTTCATTGTTTTAAATATAAACCGTTCCATTTTTTTTCCAAATTTGTTCTATATTGTAATAATTTCTTGCTTTTTTCTGAAAAATATGAACAACAATAGAAACGTAGTCCATTAATATCCATTCTCCATTTTTTAAACCTTCAACATGCCATGGTTTTTCTTTTAACTCTTCTATTGTTATTTCTTGTATAGATCTAAATATAGCATGAACTTGGTTTTTAGTAGATCCACTACAAACTACAAAATAATCACAAACAAAATTATCTCTTTCTTTTAAGTTAAAGATAGAAATTTCTTTACCTTGAACTATTTCAATTCCTTCTATGATTTTTTGCAATAACAAAATGGGTTTGTTTATTTAATAAAATTTTATTTAATTTAATTTCGAAAACAAAAATAAGGTTTTCACATTATTTAAGGAAGTTAAATGTTTTAAAACAAAAAAAATTGAAAAATTTCATTTGGCCAATATATTTAATCTTTATAAAAAAAGTTGATTCTACAAATAAATACCTGAAAAAAAATAAATCAATTTATTATAACAAAGATTGGATTATTGTTTGGTCTAAAAATCAAACAAAAGGAAGAGGAGTAGGAAAAAATAACTGGATATCAGAAAAAGAAAAAAATTTAACTTTTAGCATTTTTATAAAATCTATTACTCTAGATACTAAAAAAGCGTATATAATTAATTTACTTATAAGCAATGCTATTCATAAAATATTGTTTTTTCATTATAAAATGTTAGTTTGGATAAAATGGCCTAATGATATTATCCTCATGAATAAAAAAATTGGTGGTATTTTAATTGAAAATGAAATTTTTTTCAAAAAAATAAAGAAGATTATTGTAGGAATAGGTTTAAACGTAAATCAAACAAATTTTGATATTCAAACTAATATTTCTTCTATGAAACAAATTTATAATAATCATTTTCATTTAGATAAATTATTATATGAAATAATCTATTCTATTCAAAATGAATGTTTTCTTTTTACAAGCTATGGAGAATCATTTATAAGAAAATATTATATAAAATTTTTATACAGAAAAAATAAAAAAACTCGTTTTTTTATTTTCAATAATTCCAATTGTGAAATAAAAGGATTTACTGATGGAATCATACGAAATATTACAAATGAGGGACATTTAATTGTTGAATTATTATACAACAAGAAAAAAATATCTTTTTTTTCTCAAAAAGAAATAAAAACTTTTTTTTGAAAAAAAAATCAACATTAATTACGTTTTTGTCTTTCCTGAATTTTTTGACGAATTTTATTTTCATTCAACATGTATTTTTTTATAAAAAAAATTAATCCAATATTAATAACATTAGATGTAAAATAATAAAGTGAAAGTCCAGATGCATAGCTGTTTATAAACAATAACATAACTACAGGCATGAAATATAATAAAAAATCCATATTAGAGATATCTTCACTGTAATTATTTTTTTCATTGTTACTTAATTTAGTATAAACTAAAAGAGCTATTGAATATAATAAAGTAAGAAGACTTACATGATTTCCATAAAATGGAATAAAAAATGGTAATTCTAAAATTGAGTCATAAGATGTCAAATCTTTAACCCATAGAAAATGTTTTCCTCTAAGATTTATCAAAGTAGGAAAAAATTTAAATAAAGAATAAAAAATAGGGATTTGAAAAATAGCTGAAAAACATCCAGACATAGGATTGATTCCTGCTTTTTTATACAATTTTATTATTTCTCTTTGTTTTATTAATGTATCATAATTTTTGAATTTATTATTTATATTATCTATTTCTGGACGTATAAATTTCATCATAGCACTTAACTTATATTGTTTATAAGTTATGGGTGATAAAATCAATTTAACTACAATAGTCATCAGAATAATGATTATTCCATAATTTAAATTTGTTTTTTCTAAAAAAGAGAAAATTAACAAAAAAAAATATTTATTTATCCATTTTAAAAAACCCCAACCAAATGGAATAATGTTTTCTATTTTTTGATCATATTTTTTTAGAAAAGAAAAATCCAATGGACCAAAATATAATCGAAATAAAATTTTTATTTCCTTATTCTTTTTTATTTTGAAAAGAAATTTTGATTTAACTTTTTTTAAAAATGGTCCAGAAAGGAAATTCTCAGAACGAACAAAAGAATGATCAAATGGTTTTTTAAAGATAAATATAGATGCGAAAAATTGTTGTTTATTAGCTAACCAATTTAAATCAGTTATTTTTTTCTCTTCTTCCTCTTTTTCAGATAAGTATTTAATTTTTCTATTTTCATTATTATTTATAGTAGAATAATAAACTTGTGTATAAGAATTTTCCCATTTTTTATCCTTTTCTAAAGAAAAAATCTTCTGTTCTAAATTTATTGATGCTTCCTCACCTATTTTAAAAGAAGAAGATAAATTAATTGTACGGATCTGAAAATCTAAATCATATTGATTCTTCGATTTTAAAATATAAATATGTTCTATAAAACCATTATTATAAGGATTTTTAGCCCTCATAACAAGAATTGTAAAGTTTTTTTCGTTTTTAAAAAAAAAAGGATAAAATAATAGAGAATTTGTATGTATTAATTTTTCATTTCCTTTTTTATTCGAAAAAGGAAAAGCCATGTTGTATAAAAAACTAGAATCTTTTATTAGATAAAGATTTTTTTTATGAACTAAATAATTAGCATCGTATGCCTTATATTTTTTTAAAAAGACTTCACTAATAGATCCTCCTAAACTAGTGACCTTTAATCTTAAAACTTTATTTTCTAAAATAAAATCTTTTGTTTTACTATTTCTATTGTTAGAATTTTTTAAAAAAAAAGTTTCTATCTTTTTTTTTTTTACATATTTTTTATTTTCAATATTTTCCTTATTGAAATAAGTAAAAAATATTAAGATAGATAAAATAAGAAACAAACCAATTATAGAATTATAATCTAAATTTCTAACCTTCATACATAATACTTTTTCTATAATTTTTAGACGCTTTTACAAAATTCTTGAATAAAGGATGTGGTTTTGTAATTGTACTACTATATTCAGGGTGATATTGAACTCCTAAGAAAAAAATATGATTTTTTAACTCTATTGCTTCTACCAATCCTGTCTCATTATTAATTCCTACTGATTCCATTCCAGATTTAGAAAAAAGATGTATATAATCATTATTAAATTCATATCTATGACGGTGTCTTTCTAAAATTTCTTTCTTTCCATAGATAGAAAATATCTTAGAATTTTTTATTAAAGAACATTTCCATTCTCCTAAACGCATAGTTCCACCCTTTCTAGTTAAATTTTTTTGTTTTTTCATCAGATTGATAACAGGATAAATAGTATTAGGATTCATTTCAATGCTATCCGCTTCTTTTATATTTAAAACATTTCTAGCAAATTCTATTAATGCTATTTGCATTCCTAAACATATTCCTAAAAAAGGAATTTGATTTTCTCTTGCATATTTTGTGGCAAGAATTTTACCTTCTATTCCTCTACTACCAAATCCAGGAGCAATCAGTATTCCAGATATTTTATCAAAATATTTGTTTACATTTTTTTCTTTGATCATTCCAGAATAAATCCACCTAATATTAATACGAACTTCATTTTCTGTTCCTCCATGAATTAATGCTTCTTCTATAGATTTATAAGAATCACGTAAAGAAATATATTTACCTACTAAAGCTATATTTATCTTATACTTAGGATTTTTGTATCTATTTATAAAAACATTCCATTTATCTAACTTTGGAGAGGTGGAAGTTGATAACTTTAAACAATTCAATACTACTTTATCAAAATTTTGCTTGTATAAGAGAAATGGAAGATCATAAATCATTTTAGTATCAATAGATTCTATAACATGTTCAGATTCTATATTACAAAATAATGCTAATTTATCACGTATATTTTTGGTTATATGTTTTTCTGTTCTACAAACTAAAATATCAGCTTGAATTCCTTTTTCCATTAAATTTCTTACAGAATATTGTGTAGGTTTTGTTTTTATTTCCCCTGTAACTGATATATATGGCAATAAAGTTAAATGAATAACAAGACTATTAAATCTTCCCAAATTCCATTTTAGTTGACGTACAGTTTCTATATAAGGTAAACTTTCTATATCACCAACTGTCCCTCCTATTTCTATAATAACAATATCATAATTTTTTTTTTCGATAAGTTTTTTAATACATTTTTTAATTTCATCTGTAATATGTGGTATAACCTGTACCGTTTTACCTAAATAGACACCTTTCCTTTCATTGTCTATGACTGTTTTATATATCAACCCAGATGTAACATTATTATCTTTAGTCATTGATTGATCTAAAAATCTTTCATAATATCCTAAATCTAAATCTGTTTCATAACCATCTTTTGTAACAAAACATTCCCCATGTTCATAAGGATTTAAAGTTCCAGAATCAATATTAAAATAAGGATCTAATTTTTGTATCGTTATCTTATAACCTCTTTTTTTTAATAACATTCCTAAAGAAGCAGATATAATACCTTTACCTAATGATGAGGTAACACCTCCTGTGACAAAAATGTATTTTGTTCCCAAAATCTAGAAATATAATTTTTATTTTTTCAATTGTATTTAAGAAGTCTTTACTAATCTAAAAAAATGAATTTAAATTTTTTTTTTATATTTGCCAAACAAGGAGCAAGTTCTACACAATCAGCTCCCTATGAATCCTCCAGGGTGGGAACACAGCAAAGGTTATTAGGTTGTAGCGATGTGATGTAGAATCGCTTGCTTCTTAATAATAAAACTTCTTATTCAGAAACCATAAAAAAAATTATGGAAAATTCATTAATCTGCAATTTCTGCGGTAAAAAAAAAGATGAAATTACTTTTATTATATCAGGTATTAATGGTCATATTTGCAATTTTTGTATAGAAAAGACTTATTCTATTATTCATAAAAATTTTTCTGCAAAAAAAGAAAATAAAAATGAAAATAACGAAAAAATAGAAATTAAAAAACCTAAAGAAATAAAAAAATTTTTAGATGAATATCTAATAGGACAAGAAGATACAAAAAAAATTATTTCTGTAGCTGTTTATAATCATTATAAACGTATTTTTTTTGAAAAAAAAAAGAAAAATGAAAAAGATAAACATGATGTAGAGATAGAAAAATCTAATATATTATTAATAGGAAATACAGGTACAGGAAAAACATTACTTGCAAAAAGTATATCTAAACTTTTAAAAGTTCCTTTTACAATAGCAGATGCTACTTCATTAACAGAAGCAGGTTACGTTGGAGAAGATGTAGAATCTATTTTAACAAGATTATTACAATCTGCTAATTACAATGTAAATTATGCTGAAAAAGGAATAGTATTTATAGATGAAATTGATAAAATCTCAAGGAAAAAAGGAAATCCATCTATTACAAGAGATGTGTCCGGAGAAGGGGTACAACAAGCTTTACTTAAAATATTAGAAGGTTCTAATATCAATGTTCCTCCTCAAGGAGGAAGAAAACATCCAGATCAAAAAATGATACAAATGAATACAAATAATATTTTATTTATAGCTGGAGGAACTTTTGATGGCATAGAAGATATTTTATATGATAGAATACACAAAATATCTATAGGATTTTTTTCGAATAGAAATGAAAATAAAAATATGATAAAAAATATCATGGCTCATGACTTAAAATCATTTGGATTAATACCTGAACTTATAGGTAGATTTCCTATCATTACATATTTGAATCCATTAAATAAAGATTTATTAAAAAGAGTTTTATTAGAGCCTAAAAATGCTTTAATAAAACAATATCAAAAATTATTTGAAATGGAGAACATATCTTTAAATTTAACAGGAGATGCTGCAGATGTAATAGTCGACCATACAATAAAATTAGGCTTAGGAGCTAGAGGTTTACGTTTTTTTTGTGAAAAAATATTTTTAGATTATTTTTTTAACATCAATAAAAAAACTAAAAAAACAAAACTAAATATAGATAAAGATATAGTTGTAAAAAAATTATCTTAATTTGAATTATTCAAATTAATTTGATTCCACAATTCTTTT
This sequence comes from Blattabacterium cuenoti, assembly GCF_014251235.1. Classification (NCBI taxonomy): domain Bacteria; kingdom Pseudomonadati; phylum Bacteroidota; class Flavobacteriia; order Flavobacteriales; family Blattabacteriaceae; genus Blattabacterium; species Blattabacterium cuenoti. Next base: position 414,958 of record NZ_CP059181.1, read on the forward strand.
TTTAAACTAAAAATTCCATTATTTTTAATAGATGAAATGAAAAAAATTTTTTCTCCAAAAAAATCTTTTTCAATCACTTTTTTTTCTTTTTCTTTTGTTTCATGTTCTATTAAATCTGATTTTGAAATAACTAGTATACGTTTTTTTTTTAATAATATTGGATTAAATTTTTCTAATTCTTTTAATAATATAGAGTACTCTTTTTTCTTGTTTCTTGTTTCTGAAGAAATCAAAAATAATAAAATAGAATTTCGTTCTATATGTTTTAAAAAAAAAAGGCCCAAGCCTTTTCCTTCTGATGCATCTTCTATAATACCAGGTATATCTGCAACAATAAATTTATTATAACCAAATTCAACTATTCCCAAATTTGGAATAATAGTAGTGAAAGGATAATTTCCTATTTTTGGTTTAGATTTTGTTATTTTAGATAGTAAAGTAGATTTTCCAGCATTAGGAAATCCAATAATACCAACATCTGCCAATATTTTTAATTCTAATAAAAACCAGTTGCCTTTAGTTTTTATTCCCGATTGAGAATAGTAAGGAGATCTCCATGTAGAACTTCTAAAAAAAGAATTACCTCTTCCACCTTTTCCTCCTTCTAACAATATTTTTTCTTGAAAATTTTTTTCAATTTCAATCAGAATATTTTTATTTTCATCTTTTATTATAGTGCCTATAGGTACTTCTATAAGTAAATTTTTACCATTAGCTCCGGTTGAATTATTTTTTTTACCTGTAAATCCAGTTTTTGCTACCCAATATCTATTATATTTTAAATGAATAAATGTTTGAATACGAGAATTTCCTCTTATAATAATATCTCCACCTTTTCCTCCAGAACCTCCATCTGGTTTTCCTTTTATTATATATTTTTCCCTATGAAAATGAATACATCCTTTACCTCCATCTCCACTTTTACAATAGATTTTTATAGAATCTATAAAATTTTTTTTCATTAAAAATATTTTATTCTTTTTAAGATATTTTTCTCTATAAAAAAAGATATATTATTAATAGATAAAGAAGCTTGTATGTTCACAATATATTTTTTCCATTTTTCATTATTCCAAATGTATTCTGTGTTATTTTTATATTCTTCAATTCTTTTGTAAATAGTTAAAATATTGTTATCATCATCACGATCACTTATTTTTCCTCTTTTTATCAATCTATCTATTAGTAATTTTTCTCTTATAAAAAAAGAAAAAATTATATTTATATTTCCTAAATAAAGATTCTTCAATATTTCTTCTAAAAAGAAAATTTGATTTTTTGTTCTAGGATATCCATCGTAAATAATTCCATCTGAAAAAACATTTTTTTCAATTTCTATTTTCACTAGATTTTTAGTTATATAATCAGGAACTAATTTTCCTTCTTTGAGAAAAGAAAAAATTTTTTTTCCAAAATCTGTTTTAAACTTGATATGTTTTCTAAATATTTTTCCAGTAGATAAATGATACCATCCAAATTTTTTAGATAATATACGGGCTTGAGTTCCTTTTCCACATCCTGGTGGTCCAAATAATATGATATGTATCATAAATAAATAAGTGTAAGACTGTAATGAAACAAAAAAGTTAGAAAGTTCTTTTTTAACTTATATTATATTTTATAAATGGATCGCTCTTCCATAAGCATTTGAAATAGATTCTATTATACATTCACTTAATGAAGGATGTGGGTGAATACAATTTATAATTTCATAGTTGGTAGATTCTAAATTTCTGGCAACAACTACCTCTGAAATAAGATCCGTCACATTATATCCTATCATATGACAACCTAACCATTCATCATACTTATCGTCAAATATGACTTTAACAAATCCTTCTGTTTTTTCATTACAAACAGATTTTCCGATAGCGCTAAAAGGAAATTTACCTACTCTTATTTGATAACCTTTTTCTATTGCTTCTTTTTCTGTATAACCAACTGATGCTATTTCAGGATAACAATAAACACACTTAGGTATATTATTATAATCTATTTTTTGTGTATTTAAACCTTTTATATTTTCTACACAAGTTATAGCTTCACGTGAAGCTACATGAGCCAAGGATGGACCTTCTATTACATCTCCAATAGCATAATATCCATCTATATTCGTTTTATATTTTTCATCTACAATAATAAAACCTTTTTCATTAGTGTGAATTCCTATATTTTTCAATCCTAAAAATTTAGTATTTGGAATTACTCCAGTAGCATAAAATATTATATCCGCTTTCTCCTTTAATAGAAAATTCGGTGTTTGAACATCTGCTGTTATAACTCCTTGATTGTTTTTTATTATTTTTTTAATAAAGGAAGAAACATAACATTCTATTCCCATTTGATTAAAATATGTCTTTATAGAATCAGATATTTCTTGATCTCCACTTGGAAAAATACGAGAATTTTTTTCTATAAGAATGACTTTTACTCCCATAGAATGATAAAAATAGGAAAATTCCAACCCTACGGAACCAGAACCAACAATAATTATTTTTTTAGGCAAAAAAGATAGATTTAATGCTTCCTTATATCCTATTATTTTTTTATTCAATTCTTGAAACTTTTTTTTTCTAGGAATAGAACCTGTAGCTATAATTATATATGTAGATATATATTCTTTTATTTTATTTCCATTTTGATAAATTTCAACAATTTTTCCTTTTTTTAGTCTTGCAATACCATAAACAATATGTATTTGATTTTTTTTCATTAAAAATGATATTCCATTCCTCATTTTTTTTACTACATCTCTGCTTTTAGAAAGAATTTTAGAATAATCTAGATTAATAGGATCATGTAATCCAAATAAATCCTTATTTTCTTTTATATTCTGTAATATTTGAGCACTTCTCAAAAGAGATTTTGTAGGAATGCAACCCCAATTTAAACATACTCCACCAAGAGATTCCTTCTCAATCATCGCTACTTTCATACCCAATTGTGCTGCACGAATAGAAGCAACGTAACCTCCTGGTCCACTTCCTAAAACAATAACATCAAAATGCATAATTTTTTATTCATAATATGCCATGGATAAATTTACAGTATTTTTTTAATAAAGATAAATTTCCATAAATTTGTATTTTATTATGTTTCAATTCCAATTAATTTAATTATTAAATTATGAAATTTTTTATAGATACAGCTAATGTAGAAGAAATAAGAAAGGCTAAAAATTTAGGAGTACTTGATGGTGTTACAACTAATCCTTCCTTATTATCTAAAGAGAATCTTTCAATAAAAGAAATTGACAATCATTATTTATCTATTTGCAAAATTTTAGAAGAAACAGGAAAAAAAGGAGATATTAGTGCAGAAATAATTAGTTCAAATTATGAAGATATAATTCAAGAAGGTGAAAAATTATCTTCTATACATCCAAAAATAGTAGTCAAAATACCTATTTCTAAAAATGGATTAAAAGCTATTCAATATTTCTCAAAAAAAAATATTAAAACAAATTGTACTCTTGTTTTTTCTTCTGGACAAGCTCTTTTAGCAGCAAAAGCAGGATCTAATTATGTTTCTCCATTTATAGGAAGAATAGATGATTTATCATCTAATGGTTTAACTTTAATCAAGGAAATAAAAGATATATATGATACTTTTCATTTCAAATCTAAAATTATAGGAGCATCTATACGTAATACATTACACATTATTGAATGTGCTAAAATAGGAATATACGCTGTTACCTCTCCTCTAAAAATAATAGAAACTCTTTTATATCATCCTTTAACAAACAAAGGATTAGAAAAATTTTTAAAAGATTATAAAGAAAAAATTTATTAACGTATTTTTAGTTTTCCATCTAACAAATATTGAATTGCTATGGATGTTGATTTTGGCAATTTTTCATAAAATTTCGATAAATCTATTTGTTCTTTATTTTCAATAATTTCTTCTAAATTATTTTTAGATAATACATAAAATTCCTCTAATTTTTTATCTAAATCTTCTTTAAGATTTTTATTTAGTTTCTGACTAACTCTATCTAAAATACAAATAGTTTCATATATATTTTTACCGGATTTTTTTTCTAATTTTGAACGATCAATAGTTATTGTATTTATTGGAGCATGAAAATCTTTTAAATTCATAATCTTATTAATTTTTTATAATACATTTGTAACTCTTTTATTCTAGAATTTGAATTAGGATATAATTTTACATATTCATTATATGAATCAAAAAAAGTTGATGCTTTCTCTTTGTTATCTGCCATTTTATATTTTATTACACAAATTTTATATAAAACTTTTTCTTTAAAAATACTATCTGGATATCTTTTTATGAAATCTTGAAAATAAATTAAAGAAGATTTATATTTTTGCATAAGAAAATAGGAATTTGCTATATAAAAATCTTTTTTTTCTAATTTTTTCATTAAAATATCTAGAATATTTTTTGCTTCTTTTATTTTTTCATGATTAGGATATCTTTGAATAAATGTTTTTAACAAATCAATTGCTACAAGTGTTTTTTTTTGATCTAAGTTAAAATCTAAAGATTTAATAAATTCATCTACTGCATGTTTAAACAAACGATTTTCATCAGAAAACATTTCTACAGAATTAGAAGTAAATTTTTTAAATTTCAAATTTTCAAAAAATCTTCTCAGGATAACGATTTCATATTTAGAAAAATGAATTTTTAAAGAATTCCACCATTTTTTAGGAAAAAAAAAAGAAAAAATATCATCTGATTTAAAAGAATGTGAATCTCCAGAACATCCAATCGTTATTAATAATAATAAGAAAAAAATAATTTTTTTTTTCATGATTTATAATATTTTTTTTACTTGATAATTTTAATTTTTCTAACATCCAAATCAAATAAATATAAACCGATTTTATCTTCTCCTATAAAAGAAATTTTATCCAATAAAATTTTTGTAATTGATTCTTCTTCAATTTGTTCCTCAACAAACCATTGTAAAAAATTATAAGTAAAATAATCTTTTTCTTTCAAGGTTAAATTAATTAAAAAATTAATTTCTTTCGATATTTTTTTTTCATGTTCAAACAAAATTTGAAATAAATCTCTTAAAGAAGATTCATTTTTTAAAAAAAAAGTTGATTCTTTTTCAACTCTATTTTCTTTAAAATTTAAAAAAGAATAAACACCTCTTTTATTTATATATCTTATTATTTTTAACATATGCTTTCTCTCTTCATCAGAATGATCATACAAAAAATTATAAATACCTTCCAAATGACCATATTTACATTCTACCAAAGATCCCATAGATAAATATAATTCAGAAGATTCTGATTCTCTATATAATTGTTTATATAAACTTTCTTGTATTTTTTTGCTAAACATAAATTTATTATTCATTTTTATTACTTAAGATTTCTCGTATGTGTTCAATCTTTCTAACATTCTTTTTCTCAAAAAAGAAGATCCATTTAATAATGGAAGTCTAACATATGAAGAACATAAGTTTTTAATATTTAATAGTGTTTTAATACCTGTTGGATTTCCTTCTTCGTAAATAAGTTCAATTATTTCCATTATTTTGTAAAATAAATTAAAAGCTTCTTTCGCTTTGTTTTTCATAGAGTATGAAATCATTTGTGATACTTCACATGGTAAAGCTTGAGCTATTACGGAAATAACTCCTTCTCCTCCTCCTAATATTATAGGGACAGAAATAAAGTCATCTCCAGATATTAAAAGAAAACTCTTAGGTTTTTTTTCAATAATTTTATAAGATTGTAAGATATTTCCAGAAGCTTCTTTAATTCCTATTATTTTTTTAAAATCATTAGCTAATCGAAGGACTGTATCTGGAAGAATATTAGAACCTGTTCTTTTAGGAACGTTATAAATAATAATTTTAGCATCTGTATGATTAATAATAGATTTAAAATGTTGGTAAATTCCTTCTTGAGTTGGTCTACTATAATATGGAGTAACGGAAAGGATTGCATAAAAATCAGATAAATCAACATCTCTTATTTCTTGAATAATATTACTTGTATTATTTCCTCCAATTCCTAAAACTAACGGTAATTGTTTTTGGTTAATACTTTTAATATATTCAATGATATCTTTTTTTTCTTTTTTATCCAAAGTTGATGTTTCTCCTGTAGTTCCCATAATAACTAAATAATCAACCTTGTTTATTACATATTTAACTACTTTTTCAATTCCTTTGAAATCTACATTTCCATCTTTTTTAAAAGGAGTAACCAACGCTACACCTGTTCCATACAATTTTTTCATGGTATAATAAAATATGTCATATTTATTTTTTCACTTATTTATATTTATTATTCATTTTTTAAAAAAAAAATAACAGATGTAGACGTCTGGATAACGTTTTTTATTTCTCAAATAAAATGAGAATTAAAAATCTTTTTTGGCTCTTGGTCTTGCGACAGAAACAATAATATTACGTCCCATAAATTCTTTTCCATTTAATTTTTCTATAGCTTTTTTTGCACTTTCTTCGCTAGACATCTCTATAAAACCAAATCCTTTACTTCTTTTTCTATTAGAACTTGTTTCATCAAAGATGATTTTTGTATGTAATACTTCTCCTATAGATTCAAAATACTTTTGTAATTCTTGTTCTTTTACTTCATAAGATAAATTGCCAACGTATAATTTCGTATTGTCCATATTAATTAAAAATAAATTGTTTGGTAAACAAATTTAGATAAATATTTTTTCTAAAAAAGAAAAAATCTTCTACAAAAAGAAATTATAATAAAAATGAACAATACTTCTAAAATTGTATCTTTTCTTTACTTAACCTAAAATAATTCATTAAAACTGTTAAATATTTTATCTTATAAAACAAAAAAAATGAGGAATGTTTTTTCATTAAAAACAGAAAATGATTTTTTAAATAAAAATTTTTTAATGAATGAAAATGAAAGGATTATCAATAATATCATCATTGTTAGATAATGATTTTTATAAATTCACAATGCAAAATGCAATAATAAAATTATTTCCTTATGCAAAAGCTAGATATGAATTTATCAATAGAGGAAAACATTCCTTTCCAAAAAATTTTTCAGAAAAATTAAAAGAATGTTTAAAACAGATGTCCTATCTAAGACTATCAAATGAGGAAAAAAATTTTTTAGAGAAATCTTGTCCATATTTTGATTATGAATATTTAAATTTTCTAAAAAATTATCAATATAATCCAAAAGAAGTCTGTATAACACAATATGGAGAAAATATAAAAATTTATATAGAAGGATTATGGAACCGTATTATATTATGGGAAGTTCCATTAATGGCTGTAATATCTGAATTATATTACAAATTGACAGGAGCTGAACCTATATCAGATAAAAAAATAATTCTTTTAACAAAAGAAAAACTGAACAGATATAAGAAATTAAATGTTAAAATTGGAGAATATGGAACCAGAAGAAGATTTTCTTACAAAATACAAAAATTAGTTGTTAAAGTTTTAAAAAAAGGAGGAGGTTCTCTTTTTATGGGAACTAGCAATGTTCACTTATCCAATTTTTTTTCTACAAAACCACTTGGAACACATGGACATGAATGGATAATGTTTCATGCGGCAAAATATGGATTTAGTATAGCAGATAGAATTGCTATGGAAAACTGGTTAAATGTATATAGAAATAATATAGGAGTTGCCTTATCTGATACTTATACTTCTTCTATTTTCTTTCAAAATTTTAATCAGAAATTATCCAATATTTTTAACGGAATACGACATGATAGCGGTGATCCTATTTTGTTTATAAAAAAAACAATAGATCATTATAAAAAATTTAAGATAAATCCTTTAAAAAAAGAAATTATATTTTCTGATAATTTAAATCCAAATAAAGTAGCATATATATCATCTTTTTGTAAAAAGAAAATAAATCCTATTTTCGGAATAGGTACAAATTTTACAAATGATGTAGGTGTTCCTTCTATGAATATTGTGATTAAAATGGTAAAAGCTACTCCAAAAAAAGATTGGGTATCTGTTGTAAAACTTTCTAATGTAAACGAAAAATCAACAGGAGACAAAAATATGATTTTTTTAGCTAAAAAAATCTTACACCTATTCTAAATTATAGAAAATAAATAAAGTAGTTAAACTAATAACAATTTATTTTTATAATTTTATCTTATCTTAAAGGTCGTATTATTTATCTTAAATTTAATATTTAATGATATGGATAAAGATAAACCTTCTTTTTATATAGAAAGTTATGGATGTCAAATGAATATTTCTGATAGTGAAATCGTTGTTTCTATTTTACTAGAAAAAGGATATTCTTTAACATACGACTTGAAAAAAGCTCATTTAATTTTGTTAAATACTTGTTCAATACGAAAAAAAGCTTTTTTAACTATAAAAAATAGATTAGAAAATCTAAAATATTTAAAAATAAAAAACAAACAATTCCCATTGTTTGGAATTTTAGGATGTATATCTAAAACAACAGAAAAATCTTTTTTAGATAAAATTGATTTTTTTGTTGACCCTGATGATTATAGAAATATTTCAAACGTGATTGATTCGGTAATTAATAAAGGGTCAAAATCATATATTCCTTCTTTTTCTTTTAAAAAAAATTATAAAGATGAAACCTATGAAGGAATAGAACCTTATTTCCCTTTTAAAAAAAAACAAAGTAAAGTAACAAGTTTTCTAAGCATAACTAGAGGTTGTGATAATATGTGTACATTTTGTATTGTTCCATTTACAAGAGGAAGAGAAAGAAGTAAAAGTCCTTCTTATATAATTGAGGAATGTCAAAAACTATATGAACAAGGATATAAAGAAATAACCCTTTTGGGACAAAATGTGGATTCATATCTTTGGTTTGGTGGTAGATTAAAAAAAGAAATAAAAAATAGTAAAAAGATAGAAAAAAAAATAATAGATTTCTCCAATCTTTTAGACCTTATAGCTAAGGAATTTCCATCCATGAGGATTAGATTTTCTACTTCTAATCCTCAAGATATGTCTTATGAAGTTATAGAGATAATGTCTAAGCATTCAAATATTTGTAAACATATTCATTTACCAGTTCAATCTGGAAGCAATAAAATACTTAAAATAATGAATAGAAAATATACCCGTGAAATATATATTTCGTTAATAAAAAGAATTAGATCTATAATACCAGAATGTTCTATCTCCCATGATATTATGGCAGGTTTTTGTCACGAAACGGAAGAAGATCATCAAGAAACTTTAAGTTTAATGAATGAAGTTAAATATAATTATGGTTATATGTTTAGTTACTCACCTAGACCAGGTACTTTTTCTTATAAAAAATTAAAAGATACTGTTCCAATAAGAGTGAAGAAAAGAAGGTTAAAAGAAATTATTGAGTTACAAAAAACTCATTCCATTTTTCATATGAAAAAATTTTTAGGAAAAACAGAAAAAGTATTAATCGAAGGTGAATCCAAAAAAAATCATAACAATTGGTATGGAAGAAATACACAAAATATAGTTGTTGTATTTCCAAAAAAAAATACAAAAATAGGAGAAACGATTCTTATTAAAATAATTAATTTTTCATCTGCAACCCTAATAGGAAAAATAGAAAATAAACATTCTAATTGTTCCAATTAAATACATACATGGATAAATTTATTCAGAATATAAAACAAAAATTTAATATCATAGGAAATGATCATTCTTTACAAAGAACCATAGAAAAATCTATTCAAGTGGCTCCTAGTGATATTTCTGTCTTGGTTCTTGGTGAAAGCGGTGTAGGAAAAGAAATTATTCCAAAAATAATTCATCAATTTTCTTTCAGAAAACATAATTCATTTATAGCTGTCAATTGTGGAGCAATTCCAGAAGGAACTATTGATAGTGAGCTTTTTGGTCATGAAAAAGGTTCTTTTACCGGTGCTATAAATATGAGAAAAGGCTATTTTGAAGAAGCAAATGGAGGTACTATTTTTTTAGATGAAGTAGGAGAATTACCCATAACAACTCAAGTTCGTCTCCTTAGAATTTTAGAATCAGGTGAGTTTATAAAAGTTGGATCTTCTCATGTTCAAAAAACTAACATACGTGTTGTTGCTGCAACTAATTTAAATATGATAGAATCTATACGAAAAGGGAAATTTAGGGAAGATTTGTATTACCGTTTAAACACAGTACAAATAAACATACCACCTTTACGATTTCGGAAAAATGATATTGAACCATTATTTAAAAAATTTTCTAATGATTTTTCCGAAAAATATAAAATTCCTCCAATTAAACTTACTGAAAAATCTTTAAGATACTTAGAAGATTATCCTTGGCCAGGAAATATAAGACAATTGAAAAATTTAATTGAACAAATTTCTATAATAGAAAAAAAAAGAGAAATATCTATTGATAAATTGAAAGAATATATTCCAGAAAATTCTCCTTCTTTATCTTTTCCATCATCAAACAACGAACGTATTTTTCAAGATTTTTCATCCGAAAGAGATTTTCTGTATAAAGTTTTATTTGATATGAAAAAAAATTTCAATAATCTAAAAAGTTTAATATTTCAATTTATCAAAAATAAAAATAACGAAAACAATAATTTTATAAAAAAAAATCAAAAAATTATAGAAAAAGTTTTCGGAAAAATAATAAACTCTTCTGATAATTCTTCTTCTGTAGAATCCACTATAATGGAAGATCCTATTTTTAGATTAGAGCATTCATCTTCAGATCTTACTACTAATTCTCAAGAACAAGAAGAAGATCTAGATTATGAAGAGATAGAGGAAGATTCTTATAAAAATGAATCAAAAAATTTTTCTTTACAAAAAAAAGAAATAGAATTTATTCAAAAATCTTTGAAAAAAAATAATGGAAAAAGAAAAAAAACGGCTAAAGAATTAGGTATATCAGAAAGAACCTTATATAGAAAAATTAAACAGTATGGCTTATAAAATTTTTTTTCATCTAATAGATTAAAATTATTTTATAAATTATCTAATAATTAAATAAATATTTATTATGAAATTATCCATATTTATTATAGGTTTTTTTATTATTTTAACTTGTTTTTTTCTTATCACAATAATTTTGATACAAAATCCAAAACAAGGATTTATTTCTCAATCTTTTATGGAAGATAATTTCAGATTTTTTGGAGTCAAAAGAACTAATATTCTTCTAAAAAGAATAACTTGGTTATCATCAATAATGATATTATTTCTCATTTTACTCTTCAATTTAATATTAAAACATTAAATATGCCATTATGGCATTTAATCACTTAATATATGTAATTAACATACCAAATTTTTTATTTGGCATGTTTTTGGCTTTTAACGATTAATATCGTTAACCTTAAAAAATTATTAGATATGGTGGAAGTAAAAATTAAACCATTAGCAGATCGAGTTCTTATACAACCTGATCCAGCTGAAACAAAAACAGAATCAGGTATTATTATTCCAGATACAGCAAAGGAAAAACCACAAAAAGGAAAAGTAATAGCCATTGGAAATGGTAAAAAAAATGAACCTATGATTTTAAAAAAAGGAGATAGAGTTTTATATGGTAAATATTCAGGAACTGAATTAAAATGGGAGGGAGAAGAATATCTCGTTATGAGAGAATCTGATGTTATAGCTATTATTTGATTATAAAGGGTGTATCTTGTAAATAAATCATCCATTTAAATAAAAAAAATATAAAAAATTATGGCAAAAGATATTAAATTTGATATTGAAGCAAGAGATAAATTGAAAAAAGGAGTGGATGCATTAGCTAATGCAGTAAAAGTTACCTTAGGACCAAAAGGTCGTAATGTTGTTTTACAAAAGTCTTTTGGAGGCCCTCAAGTAACTAAAGATGGAGTATCAGTAGCTAAAGAAATAGAATTAGAAGATTCTATAGAAAATTTAGGAGCTCAAATGGTTAAAGAAGTAGCTTCTAAAACTAACGATGTAGCAGGTGATGGTACTACAACAGCAACAGTTTTAGCTCAAGCTATTGTTAGAGAAGGTTTAAAAAATGTTGCTGCTGGAGCGAACCCTATGGATTTAAAAAGAGGAATAGACAAAGCTTTAGAAGTAGTCATTTTGGATCTTAAAAAACAATCTAGAGAAGTAGGAGGAAATACTGAAAAAATAAAACAGGTTGCTTCCATTTCCGCTAATAATGATGAAAAAACAGGAGCATTAATAGCAGATGCTTTTGAAAAAGTAGGAAAAGAAGGAGTGATTACTGTGGAAGAAGCTAAAGGAACAGATACGTCAGTAGACGTAGTTGAAGGCATGCAATTTGATAGAGGATATCAATCTCCTTATTTTGTAACAAATACTGAAAAAATGATAACAGAATTTGATCAACCTCAGATTCTATTATCTGATAAAAAAATAGCAGCAATGAAAGACTTGCTTCCTATTTTAGAACCTGTTGCTCAATCTGGAAAACCTCTTTTAATTATTTCTGAAGAAGTAGAAGGAGAAGCTTTAGCTACTCTTGTAGTCAATAAAATACGTGGAACAATCAAAGTCGCAGCTATAAAAGCTCCTGGATTTGGAGATAGAAGAAAAGCTATGTTAGAAGATATAGCAATTCTTACAGGAGGGACGGTCATTTCAGAGGAAACAGGAAGTAAATTAGAAGATGTTAAACTTCATATGTTAGGAAAAGCAGAAAGAGTAATTATAGATAAAGATAATACTACTATTGTTAATGGAGGAGGAAGTAAAAAAGACATAAGAACTCGTGTGGATCAAATTAAAGCACAAATAGAAACAACTACATCCGATTATGATAAAGAAAAATTGCAAGAACGTCTTGCTAAATTAGCTGGAGGAGTAGCTGTTCTTTATGTAGGAGCTGCATCTGAAGTTGAAATGAAAGAAAAAAAAGACCGTGTAGACGATGCTTTAAACGCTACTCGTGCAGCAGTGGAAGAAGGAATTGTTGCCGGTGGTGGTGTAGCTTTAGTTCGAGCTGTAAAATCTTTAGACCATATTATAGGAGATAATTCTGATCAAGATACAGGTATACAAATAGTAAGAAGATCACTTGAGGAACCTTTACGTCAAATTGTAGCAAACGCAGGAGGAGAAGGATCTGTTGTTGTCGCTAAAGTTGCAGAAGGAAAAGGTGATTTTGGATATGATGCAAAAATAGGGGAATATAAAAATATGATAGTTGAAGGAATCATAGACCCTACTAAAGTAGCTAGAGTTGCGTTAGAAAATGCAGCTTCAGTATCAGGAATGTTGCTTACAACAGAATGTGTTGTTACAGAAATAAAAAAAGATGAACCAAATACACCTCCAATGCCTGGACCAGGTGGTGGAGGAATGGGAGGAATGATGTAGTATTTCCCTTATAATAAAAAAAAATAGTGTCATAAACAGACACTATTTTTTTTTATTTAGTTCGGTTTTTTTTATTTATTCAGTCCATTTCCTTTGAACTTTTAAAGTTTGTTCTATTACATCTCTAACACATCCTTTTCCTCCTTTTTTTGGAGATATATATTTAGATATATCTTTTACTTCTTGAATTGCATCTTTTGGACAACAAGGAAATGCAACCATCTTCATTATTTCAATATCCGGAATATCATCTCCCATATATAGAATTCTTTCTTTAGAAAGATTTAATATTTTGCAAAAATCATTCAAACAACTTATTTTGTTCTCTGTTCTTTGGTAGATATAACGAATATTTAACCTTCTTAAACGTCTAAATACCATTAAATCTGAACCTCTTGTTATTACACATAAGTTATAACCTCTCATTTCTGCTAATTGCATAGCATAACCATCTTTTGCAAACATTTGACGAACCATATTCCCATCAGGAAATAAATTTAAAGAGCAATTAGTCAATACTCCATCTACATCAAATACAAAAGTATCTATATTCTTCATTATATTTCTATAATCTTCCATGATGCAATAATTATAAAACTTTAATTAATTATAGAAATTATATAATATAAAAAGAAGAAAAAATAAAATTTAATATTTAAAGATCCTCAAAATTAACATTTGTAAATTTTTTTGAATCTGATATTCTTTTTTCTTTCATTTCTTGATGATGAAAAGAATGATTTTTGAAATCTTTTTGATGACGTTCTGAAATTACTTCTCTTCCCTTTTCATTAATAATAAATCGAATCATATCATCGAGTATATTCTGAAATTTAGAAAAATCTTCTTTATACAAATAAATTTTGTGTTTCTTATATATGATTTCTCCTGTTTCAGTAAAATTTTTTTTACTCTCAGTAATAGTTAAATAATAATCACCAGCTCTTGTTTCTCTTGCATCAAAAAAATACGTACGACTTCCAGTTTTTAATGTACGTGAACAAATTTCATTTTTTTCTTTAAAATTTTCTTTTTCGTCCATTTCAAAAAATTTAAATATTCCTTAATAAAGCAAATCTAATTAAAAAAAAAGAATTTTTAGTTAATTTCAGAAAAAAAATAACGATGATCTATTATTTTGCATATTTTTCCATTTTTTAAAAAAATAACTAAATCAAAATCAGATATATATGATGTGTCATGTGTAATAATAATTATTATACTATTTTTCATCTCCTCTTTTATATAACGAAGAATAAGTTTTCTAGTTTTTTGATCTATAGCAGAAAAACTATCATCAAAAATGAGAATGCTTGGATTTCTTATAATAGCTCTCGCTATACATATTCTTTGTCTTTGTCCAACAGATAACGTCATACCTCTTTCTCCTATTATAGTATGATACCCTTTTTTTAAATTAAGAATATCATCTTCTATCATAGCGTTTTTAGCTGCATTATAAACTTGATAAGGTTTTACTTTTTTTAGACATCCTATTGCTATATTGTTATATATTGAATCAGAAAAAAGAAAAGATTCTTGAGGAACATATCCTATTTTACTTCTAAAACTATATAAATCGTAATTCTTGATAGACAAATTATCGATTAATATTTCTCCTTTATTTGGATCATATAAACGAGAAATTAATCTTCCAATTGTTGTTTTTCCAGAACCTGTCTCTCCAGTTAAAATTAAAGTCTTTCCTTTATGAATAGTAAAGGAAACTTGTTTAATAGAAATTTTTTTTTTCTTTTCTTTTAAAGAATTATAAATAAAACTAACATTTTTAAATTGTATTTTTCTAAAAAATTTTCTTTGAATCAATTTATTACTATAATTATAACTTATTTTAGGTTTTTTATCTAAAAATTCACAAATTCTTTCTTTCGAAACTTTAGCTCTCTCTACAATAGATACAATCCATCCTAAAATAATAAAAGGAAAAATTAAAGTGTTTATATACGTAAGAAATTCAGCGATAACTCCTATTTCTTTTATTTCTCCTCTAAAATACTTTTTTCCCCCAAAAAAAAGAATTAACAAATGACTAGTTCCTATAAGGAAAATTATAACGGAAGATAATATTGTATCCACCTTTACTAATTCTATATTTTTTCTCCTATATTTTGACAATATTTTTATATGTCTTTTTTGAAAAAATGATTCCGAAACAAAAGATTTAATTACATGAATTCCAGAAAAAGTTTCTTGCATAAAAGAACAAATAGATGATTGACAATTTTGAACTTCTTCACTTCTTTTTGCTATATAAATGCTAATTAAATAGACGGAAATAAAAAGAACAGGAATAGGTATTATTACATAATATGTTAAAGTTTTATCTATAAAAAACATTTGTATAAAAACCATAAAAAATAAAACAATAAGATTTACAAAATACATAATACACGGACCTATATACTGTCGTATAAAAGAAACGTCCTCTGTAAGACGATTCATTAAATCTCCTGTTGAATTTTTTTTATAAAAAGATAAATTCAATTTTTGATAATGAGTGAATATTTCATTTTTGAGATCAAATTCTATCATTCTAGACGTCGTGATAATACATTGTCTCATATGATATTTAACATAACCTCCTATGATGGGAACAATAAGTATAACGCTCGTATATACATAAATTTCTCTTTTTATTAAATGATAATCTATCTTAGATATAGAGGTATTTATAAATATTTTTTTAATTGCATCAATAGATTTTCCTATGTAAGGAATAGGGAAAAGAGTTAAAAAATTTGACAATAAAATTAACGAGAATCCTACACATAAACGTAATGTATACTTACGTATATACTTTTTGCTGAAAATCAGTAAATCAACCATATCTAACCAAAATACAAAAATACAAACTTTTTAAGTTTGGCTTTTTGTTGATGATAAAATTATATATATCATCATATATTTATATGAAAAATTTATGTTGTTAAAAACAATATCAATCAGACGATATTTCAGAATAAAAAGTCTTCAATTTTTATATGCTCAAAAGTTATCTAAAATAGACTCAAAAAAAGTAGAAAAAAATATGCTTCAAAGTATTGAAGGATTACATGATTTATATATATATCTTCTTTATTTAATATTAAAGATGAGAGATAGAGCTATAAGGATAAATAATAAAATAAAAAATAAAACAGGTCTTATCCAAAGGATGGCATATAATTCTATCTTAAAAACATTATCAAGTAATAAATATTATTTACTAGAATATAGAAATCTAAAAAATTCTAAAAAAACTTTATTAGAAAAAAATGAATATATTCTCTCCTTCTTTCTAAAAGAAATGAATACATCTAAAATTTATAAAAAATTTATTCAAAAATCCAATTTTTCTTTCGAAGAAGATAAAAATTTTATTATTAAATTTTATAGAAATTTTATTATATCTAATAATAAAAAATTGATAGAATATACAGATGATTTAATATATCTAAATGGATCAAGTGATTTATACATAGCACATATGATGGTATGCAAAACTTTAAAATTTATTCAACTAACCACTCCAAAGAATTTTAAATTATATAATATTTATAAAAATAAAGAAAATAAAAAATTTATAGTTGATTTATACAGAAACACTATTCTTTACAAAGAAGAATTCAACAGTTTAATCCGTGATACATCTAATAATTGGGATATAAAAAGAATATCAACTATAGATTTAATCATACTACAAATGGCTATTTGCGAATTTTTATACTTTCCTACTATTCCTCCAAAAGCAACTATGAATGAATATATTGAAATAACAAAAATATTTTGTATGGAAAAAAGTAAAATTTTTATTAATGGAATTCTAGATCAAGTATTTAAATGTTTATATAAAAACAAAAAAATTTTTAAAGAAAAAAATAAGGGAATAATAAAATAAATTTTTATTTTTTATATTCAAAAATAAATCCTATTTTCTTCTTTATGTTTTCTCTTTTACAACAAAATCCTATGATAAGCACACTATGGATGTTTGCTTTAATATTTATTGTTTTTTATTTTTTCATGATACGTCCTCAAATACGAAAGCAAAAAATCGAAAAAAATTTTCAAGAAAATATAAAAAAAGGGAATCACATAGTGACAAATTCAGGTATACATGGTAAAATAATAGAAATAACGGATATTATTCTTGTAATAGAAACCATTGTAGGAAAGATAAAACTTGAAAGAAACACAATATCTAAAGAACTAACTCAATTACGTTATCATAATAACAAAGATGATAAAAAAGAAATAAAGAAAAAAAAATGAATCATTTTTTAGTTGGAATAACTGGTCAAATGGGAACTGGAAAAAGTATATTTAGTTCTTTTTTTAAAAAAAAGGATATTCCTATATATTATTCAGATAAAAAATGTAAAAAATTAATGAATACCGTCAAATATATCAAACAAAATATTAAAAAATATTTTGGATATAAATCTTATCAAGACAACAAAGTTAATACGAATTTTTTATCGGAAAAAATATTTAAAGATCAAAATTCATTAAAATACTTATGTTCCATTTTATATCCATGGATATTTTTAGATTTTAAAAACTGGATTTCATTACAGAAAAAAACTATTTATCTTATAAAAGAATCAGCATTATTATTTGAAAGTGGAACATATAAAAATTGTAATCTTATCATAAACATGATTTCTCCTATAGATCAAATGATTGATAGAGTAAAAAAGAGAGATAATCTAAATAAAAGACAGATTCTGGATCGTATTAAATTTCAACTTTCCAATAAAGAAAGAAAAAAATATTCTAATTTCAATATTGAAAATTCCAAAGATTTTTCTTTTTTAGAAAAAAAAGCAGAAATTATACACAATCAAATCATTTCATTTTTATGGGAAAAGGAGATAAAAAAACAAGAAGAGGAAAAATAAGAAACAAAACATATGGAAATCTACGTCCAAAACCTAAAAACTTAAGGAAAAATAAGAAACAAAACATATGGAAATCTACGTCTAAAAACCTAAAAACTTAAGAAAAAATAAGTAATTAAAATTAATCTTCTTCTTTCCTATTAAGAACAGATAAAAAATAAATAAATTGAACTAGACTACCCATTGCTGATATTATATATGTCATAGAAGCCCATTTTAACGAATCTTTCGCTTGATCATATTCTTGATAAGAGACTATATTCTTTTCTTTTAACCAATTTAATGCTCTTTTACTTGCATCAAATTCTATAGGAAGTGTAACAAACGAAAAAAGTACAGCTAAAAAAAAGAAACATAAACCCATTTTTAATAGAATAGAACTTTTTCCTCCACTACTGTAAAAAACTGTAAGTCCAGATATTATTAGTAAACTTGTAAATCTTGAACTAAAATTTAAAAAAGGAATTAAATAATTCCGTAATTTTAACATATTATAACCATGTTTATGCTGTAATGCATGTCCACATTCATGAGCGGCTACAGAAGCAGAAGCTGCTGTATTTTCATAATATACTTTTTCACTTAAATTAACGGTTTTATTTATGGGATCATAATAATCTGTTAAAAAACCTTCAATCGATATAACTTCAACATCATAAATACCACAATCACTTAACATTTTTTCTGCTATTTCTTTACCGCTCATATTATTCTGTAATTTACATTCAGAATAAATTTGAAATTTATCTTTTAATATTTTACTAACAATTATACTAATAGTAAATGTGATTCCTACAATTAAATAATAAATCATTTCAATTAATTTAACTAAAACAAAATTATTAATTTAATAATTAAAATTAAAATATATAAATATATATTTATAGGTTATAACTTGGTAAGTCAAACTTTTAACCATGAATATTCCAACAAAAAATAATCTAAAAAGAGTTGTTATTATTGGTTCCGGATTTGCTGGTTTACAAGTTGCAAAAAAATTAAAAAGAAATAAATTTCAAATAGTCCTTATAGATAAAAATAATTATCATACTTTTCAACCTTTATTGTATCAAGTAGCTACAGCTGGTTTAGAACCAGATTCAATTGCACATTCTATCAGAACAATTATTAAAAAAACTGAAAATTTCTTTTTTAGATTAGCTAATGTTCATTATATAAATACAAAAGAACAAAAAATATATACTTCTGTAGGATATTTACAGTATGATTACTTAATTATTGCTACTGGTTCTATAACGAATTATTTTGGTAATAAAAATATAGAATATTTTTCATTTCCTATGAAATCTATTCCAGAAGCATTAAACTTAAGAAGTTTAATATTACAGGATTTTGAATCAGCTTTAATTTCTAAAGATCCACTGGAAAAAGATAGACTTATGACTTTTGTTATTGTAGGAGGGGGACCTACCGGAGTTGAATTAGCAGGAGCTCTAGCTGAAATGAAAAAATTTGTATTACCTCATGATTATCCTGATTTAGATATAGAACGTATGAATATTTATTTATTACAAGCATCTCCAAGATTGTTAGATGGAATGTCCGAAATATCTGCTAAACATGCATTTAAAAATTTAAAAGAATTAGGAGTAAAAATTTGGTTAAATTGTTTTGTTAAAGATTATAATGGTAAAATTATTTTTATAGACAAAAATAAAAAGATAGAAACTTCTAATGTGATATGGGCCGCAGGAGTTAAAGGCGCAATGATAAAAGGGTTTCTAAAAAAAGATATGGAAGGACAAAGATTATTAGTAGATAAACATTTAAAAACTTTAAATTATCATAATATTTTTGCAATAGGAGATATTGCTTGCATGGTTGAAAATAAAATGTATCCAAACGGACATCCTATGATGGCTCAAACCGCTATTCAACAAGGAAATTTTCTTTCTGAAAATTTTGATCTTATTTTAGAAAATAAGCTTAAAAAGTCTTTTAAATATAAAAATTTTGGAGTAATGGCGACTATCGGTAGAAATAAAGCTGTTTGTGATTTTTCTTTTTTTAAACTAAAAGGATTCTTAGCATGGATTATTTGGATGTTTGTACATTTAATTAGTCTGATTAGTTTCAGAAATAAAGCAATAGCCTTAATGAATTGGGTTATTCAATATTTTCAATATAATAAAAGTGTACGATTAATTATAAGACCATTTAGAAGAAAAAAAATTAATTGAAAATAAATTTTGAAAGAATACTTTTTATTTTTTTTTCCGTTTCTATATATTCTTTTTCTATTTCACTTTTTTTAGTGATTCCACTTCCTGCATATAAAATTATTTCTTTCTTATCCATTTTTATTCTTGCACATCTTAAATTTACATATAGTTCTATCTTATTTTCATTTTCACACAATGGACCAAAAAAGCCTGAATAAAACTCTCTTTTAAATCCTTCATTTTCTTGAATAAAAGAAAAAGATTTTTTTTTTGGAAAACCACAAACAGAAGGAGTTGGAAATATTTGATTGATTAATTGATAACAATTAGGTTTTTTTGAAAAAGAAAAATAAATAGGTGTTTTTAAATGATATAATTTTCCTAAGTTCATAACTCTGGTTTTTTCTACAGAAAGAAATCCAGAATATTTCTTTAAAAAATTAGTGATATAGTTAACAACTATATAATGTTCTTCTGATTCTTTAAAAGTCCATTTTTTATCTTTTTTATTTCCCCAAATAGTACCAGCAATTGCTACTGTTTCCAATTGATTATCATCTAATTTAATTAATAATTCTGGTGTAGCACCTATCCAGAAACCATAATTTAAATCATACCATAAACTAATAAATGCATTAGGATAAGAAAAGATTAGTTTTTGAAAAGTTCTTTTCAAAAAAAAATTATGAAATGGTATTTTCAAATATCTAGATATCACTACTTTTTTCATAAATCCATTTTCTATAGCTTTATAAGCCTTATTAAGTAATGATTTATATTTACATGTATCATTAAAAATAAAATTAGATTTTGATATTTTATTTGTTAATTTTCCATAATAATCAATATTATTTTTTATGTTAGATAAATAAATTTCTTTTGTGTTAATTTTTACAATAGTTTTTTGATCAAAACTACAAATTATGAATAAATTTTTGTCTTTATCAATATTATTTTCTTGAGATTGAGAATAAAAAAAAATTCTGTTTTCATATGGTTTTTTAAATAGAATAAAACTATTCTGATTCCAATAATTTTTTATTATTTTTTTATATAATTTTATTATACTAATTTTTATCATTAATTTTTGGGATAATTATATTTGTCATTTTACAATAACTTATTGTATCTTTCTTTTCGTTATAAATTTTTGTTTTCAAAAAATGAATTCTTCTTCCTTTATAAACAATTTTTGCCATTGCGAATATAAATCCACTTTTAATTTTTCGGATATGATTTGCTGAAATTTCAATATTAAAAATGTTAAATTTTTTTTGATCTATATTAATATTTGATAAGGAACTACTAACGCTTTCAGCTAAAGATAAAGTTGCTCCACCATGAAGAAACCCTATAGGTTGAAGTTTATTTTGATCTATTGCCATTTTTGCTATCAAAAAATTTTTACCTAAATCAATATATTTTATTTTTAAAAAACTTATAAATGTATTTTTATTCAAAAAATTTAATTCTTTTAATATTTCCTTATTACTTTTTTTCATCTTTATTTACAATAATAAAAAAAATGTAATAAATCATAAATCTATACAATTATGTATTTATATTTATTTTATATTTTATTTACATTTGTCCGTCGAAAAAAATAAAATATGGAAAAAAAAAACGATTGTATTCCTTTAATAGGAAAAAACAATAAAATAATAGGTTTTGAAGAAAAAAAAAAATCCACAAAAATGGTTTATTACATAGTGCAGTATCTGTTTTTATTTTTAAAAAAAGTAGAATTTTAAAAAAAAAGCCTATGTTAATGCTGCAAAGAAGATCATCCAAAAAATATCATTCTTCACTTTTATGGACAAATACTTGTTGCACACATCCAATAAAAAATGAAACGATTTTATCAGCAGCACATCGTTGTTTAATAGAAGAAATGGGTTTTGATTGTTTTTTAGAAAAAAAATTTTTTTTTACTTATTATAAGTTACTTAATAATGGATTAATAGAAAATGAATTAGATCACGTTTTTGTAGGTTATTATGATTACTCCCCTATTATAAATACCAAAGAAGTAGATAATTGGAAATGGATCACTTTAAAAGAGTTAATAGAAGATATCAAAATATACCCTGAATCTTATACCATTTGGTTTAAGATAATCATGAATAATTATTTAAGAAAAATTATAAATTATTAATAATGAAGGCTACTATAAATAAAAAAGGTATTTTTTGCGCAGCTCATAGACTTTATAATCATCAATGGAGTAACGATAAAAATATTGAAATTTTTGGAAAATGTGCATATTTAAATTATCATGGACATAATTATGAATATATTGTAAGTTTAACTGGAGAAGTTGATTTAATAACGGGTTTTGTTTTTAGTTTACATGAATTAAAAAACATTCTATTTGAAGAAATAGAAAATGTTTTAGATCATAGAAATATAAATATTGACATTGAATATTTTTCTAAAAAAAACCCAACAGTAGAAAATATTGTTATCTATATATGGAATAAAATTAGAAAAAGAATATCTAATAAATTTTCTGTAAAAGTAACTTTATATGAAACTAAAAATAATTTTGTAGAATATGATGGATTTTGATTTTTTAAAAAAAACAACTTTATATAAAAATCATATAAAATTAGGAGCAAAAATGGAACCATTTTCTGGTTTTCTTATGCCTTTTCAATATGATTCATCATTAGTCGAACATATGTCTGTAAGAAAAAATGTAGGAATATTTGATATAAGTCATATGGGAAAGTTTTTTTTACATGGAAAAGATTCCAAATCATTACTTCAATACATCACGACAAACAATTTATCAGAAATAAAGTCTGGTCAAGCACAATATTCTTGTTTAATTAATAAATTAGGAGGAATTATTGATGATTTAGTTATTTATAAATTTTCAGAAGAAAAATTTCTACTCATCATAAATGCTTCCAATATTGAAAAAAATAAAAAATGGATAAAATATCATATAAAAAATGATAAAAAAAATATACAATTTTTAGATAAATCTAATGATTATTCTATTATATCAATACAAGGACCGAATTCTTTTTTTTCCATTCAAAAATTAACAGATATTTCTTTGAAAAAAATTCCTTTTTATTCTTTTAATATTGGAAAGTTTGCAGGAATAAAAGATATTTTAATATCTTATACAGGATATACAGGATCAAAAGGAGTAGAAATTTATATTCCTAATGAATATGCAGAATATATATGGAAAGAAATACTAAGAATAGGATCCTCTTTTTCTATACAACCTTGTGGTTTATTGAGCAGAAACTCTTTAAGACTAGAAATGGGATACCGTTTATATGGACAAGATTTAGATGAAAATACAACACCTATAGAAGCCGGTTTATCCTGGATTACAAAATTTAAAAAAGATTTCTTAGCAAAAGAAATATTACAAAAACAGAAAAAAGAAGGAAATCATAAAAAATTTCTATCTTTTCTTATAGAAGAAAAAGGAAAAATACCAAGATTTGGTTACCATTTAAAAGATAAAAATGGGAAAATTCTTGGTAAAGTTACTTCTGGTGTATACTCCCCTATCCTAAAAAAAGGAATAGGACTAGGTTTTATTTTTAAAAACGTTAAAGAAGAAAAACATATATTTATTTCTATACGTAATAAAAACATACCTATAAAAATAGTGAAATTACCATTCGTCGATATATGTAATTCATAATATTATATATATCATTTTATTATTAAATAAATAATAAATTTCTCTACAATAGAAAAAACAAGTACAACATATTTAGACCATTTCAAAAAAAATATTTTATTAGCTTTTCCTATACTTTTTACTCAACTTGGAGTTATATCTATTGGTTTTTCTGATAATATAATGGTTGGATTTCTAGGGAAAAAAGCCTTAGCTTCCGTCTCATTGGCTAATGCTGTTTTCTTTATTATAATCATTTTTGGTTTGGGGATATCTACTGGTTTCTCTTCTCTAATAGCATCTATTGATGCTAAAAAAGAATATAAAAAAGGAATTACAATTTTTTATCATGCTTTAATTCTTAATTTTTTTTTGTCAATAATAATGTTTATTTGTGTACATATTTTTTTCTATATTCTTCCGTATTTAGGACAACCTAAAGAAATTTTAAACGACACTATTTCTTTTTTAAATATAAATTCTATATCCATGATTCCTTGGATGATATTTGAAGTTTTCCGAAAATTTTCAGAAGGATTATCTTTAGTTTATCCTAGTTTATTTATTACATGGATTTCTGCTTTTGTTAACATTATTTTAAATTATTTATTTATTAATGGTTTATTTAATTTTCCTAAATTAGGAATAAAAGGAGTTGCATATGCTACTTTAATATCTCGTATAACTATGTTAATAGGGATTAATTTTATATTATATCAATATAAAAAAGTTCGTAATTATTATAATTCTTTTTCTTCTTTTCTATCCATTTTTATTTTAAAGAAAAAATATTTTGAAGAAATATTAAAAATAGGAGTACCTTCTGGTTTACATATGTTATTTGAAATGAGTACTTTTTCTATATCTTCTTTTATAACAGGAAAATGTGGAATAAAAGATTTAGCTGCTCATCAAATAGTTCTAAGCTTAGTTTCATCTACTTTTCTTTTAAGTACAGGGTTTTCTTTAACTGCAACAATAAGAATAGGAAACCAATTAGCATTAAAAAATTATTATGAACTAAGAAAAATTGGATGGTCTATCATATTGATGGGTACCATTTTTATGCTAATATGCAGTTCTATTTTTATTTTATTTAGAAATTATATACCCTATATGTATATAAAAAATGATATGGAAGTCATCGATATAACTAAAAAAATCATTGTTATAGCTAGTATATTTCAATTATTCGATGGAATACAAGGATTCATACTTGGAGCTTTAAGAGGAATACAGGATGTTAAAATACCTATGAGAATAAGTTTTTTTTCTTATTGCGTTATTGCATTACCTATAGCTTGGTTTTTATCTATTCATCTTAAATTTGGAGGAATAGGAGTCTGGATAGGTCTATCTTTAGGTATTATTATCTCATCTATACTTCTTCTCATAAGATATGAAAGAATAACTAAAAATCTTCTGAAAAAAGAATAAAATTTTTTCTTTATTTTTTTCTTCTGAGGACTGAATTAAATACATATATTTGTTATTTATAATTTTTTGATTATAAATAAATTCTCTTTATTTTTTAATATCGTATGTTTCTATGAAAACATTTAAAGATTATCATTTTTTAAATGATAAAATTCTTCTTGCCCTAGAAGATATTGGTTTTATATCTCCAACTCCTATACAAGAAAAAGTAATTCCATATTTACTTAAATCAGAAAAGGATATCATAGCTTTATCTCAAACAGGAACTGGAAAAACAGCTGCTTTTGGTTTACCAATTATTCAAAAAATAAATTTAAAAATACATTTTCCTCAAGCTTTAATATTATGTCCAACCAGAGAACTTTGTGTACAAATCACACGTGATATTTTTCGTTTTTCTAAACATATGTCATTAATAAAATCCATATCACTATATGGAGGGGTAAGTATTGAAAATCAAATTATTTCTTTAAGAAAAAAAGTCCATATTGTAGTAGGAACTCCTGGAAGAGTGATCGATTTAATACAAAGAAAAAAATTTTATCTATCTAAAATACGATTTTTAGTTTTAGATGAATCAGATGAAATGTTAGATATGGGTTTTAAAGAAGAAATAGATTCTATTATAAATAGATTACCAAAAGAACGGCAAAGTTTACTTTTTTCTGCTACGATGTCTAAATATATGAATAAGATAGCTCATACTTATTTAAAAAATCCTATAGAAATTATCATAGGAAAAAAAAATATAGGACCTAATAATGTTAAACACTCATATTTTATAGTAAATGATCAAAATAAATACCTTTCTCTAAAACGAATTCTAGATATCAATCTAGGTATCTATGGTATTATATTTTGCAAAACAATAAAAGAGACTATAAGAATAGCGGAATACTTAGTCAAAGATGGATATAATGCAGAAGCTCTTTATGGAGATCTTCCACAAAAAAAACGTGAGTATGTAATGAATAGATTTAGAAAAAAAATTACACAGTTTTTAGTAGCTACAGATATTGCCTCCAGAGGTATAGATGTAAAAGACATTACTCATATAATTAATTATAATATACCAAATGAATGTAAAACTTATGTACATAGAAGTGGTAGAACTGGAAGAGCAGGAAGTTATGGAACTTCCATTTGCATAATACATTCTAAAGAAACTAAAAATTTACGTCAATTTGAAAAAAAGATAGGAAAAAATTTTGAAAAAATAAAAATTCCTTCTGAGAAAGAAATATGTAAAAAAAAACTTTTCTATTTTATAGAAAAAGTAAAAAAAACTGTTGTAGATGAAAAATCTATGAGACCTTTTTTACCTGAAATACAAAGAGAATTAGAACTTTTTAATAAAGAAGAATTGATTAAACGTTTTTCTTGGATAGAAATTCATCGTTTTCTTTCTTCTTATAAAAATTCTAAGGATCTTAATCCTCCTATTTTTTCATCTAAAAAAAATGTTTTTTTAACTAGAAAAAATTAAAAATAGAATCTTTATCTAAACTTTTCCTAAATTTATAGAATTAAATAATCTTTAATAGGATCTTTTTTACATACAAGAAAATCTTTTTTTTTGAAAAAAATTTAAAAAATTATAAATGATTTATGGCAGGTAATATTTTTGGAAACTTATTTAGAATTACAACCTTTGGAGAAAGCCATGGAGAAGCTTTAGGAGGAATCATAGATGGATGTCCTGCTGGAATAGAACTAAATTTTGAAGAAATACAAAATGAACTAAATAGAAGAAGACCTGGGCAATCTTCTATTGTTACTCAAAGAAATGAACCTGATAAAGTTAATTTTCTTTCAGGAATTATAGGTAATAAAACTACAGGGACCCCTATTGGTTTTATTATTTATAATAAAGATCATAAATCTGAAGATTATAAACATATTCAGGATATTTATCGTCCTTCTCATTCTGATTTTACATATGAGAAAAAATATGGAATAAGGGATTATAGAGGAGGAGGACGTTCATCTGCTCGTGAAACTATATCTAGAGTTGTAGCTGGATCAATAGCAAAGCAATTAATCAAAGATATGAAAATTATATCTTACGTTTCTTCAGTTGGAAATATATCTATAAATAAATCTTATCAAGACTTAGATTTGTCTAAAATTGAAGAATCAACGATAAGATGTCCAGACACATATACTTCAAATAAAATGATATCATTAATTCAAAAGGTAAAGAAAAAAGGAGATACAATAGGAGGAACTATTACTTGTGTAATTAAAAATGTACCTGTAGGAATAGGTGAACCTATTTTTGATAAACTCCATGCAGAATTAGGTAAGGCTATGCTTTCTATTAATGCTGTCAAAGGATTTGAATATGGAAGTGGTTTTTTTGGATCAGAATTAACAGGTTCTAAACATAATGATTTATTTAATAGTGATGGAAGTACAAAAACAAATTTCTCTGGAGGTATTCTAGGAGGGATATCAAATGGAATGGATATTTACTTTAGAGTAGCTTTTAAACCTGTAGCTACTATTATACAAAAACAAAAAACTTTAGATAAACATGGAAATTTAGTTTTTATGAAAGGAAAAGGAAGACACGATCCATGTGTTTTACCTAGAGCTATTCCAATTGTAGAATCTATGACGGCTTTAGTTCTTGCAGACTACTGGATGTATAGAAAGTTATCTAAATATTCATTAATAAGAAATTAAAATCATTGTTTTTAGTTTTAATATTGGGTCCAACAGGAATAGGAAAAACATCTTTATCCATTTTTTTAGCAAAAAAATTAAAAACACAAATTTTATCTTGTGATTCTAGACAATTTTTTAAAGAATTGAAAATAGGAACTTCTATGCCTAATCTAAAAGATAGAAAATCTATTCCACATCATTTTATTGGTCATTTAAGTATACATGATAATTATAACGCTAGACTTTTTGAAATAGATTCCTTAAAAAAAATGCAAAAATTATTTCTAATACATCCTATTTTGATTATGGTAGGAGGTTCTGGTTTATATGAAAAATCCGTTACTGAAGGATTATCGGAAATACCAAAAATTGATGTGAATATAAGAAATGATCTAATTTTTAACTTTAAAAAAAAAGGAATTTCCTTTCTTAAAGAAGAATTGAATAAAATAGAAAAAAAAAATATACCCTTAATAGATCTAAATAATCCTAGACGTTTAATTAGATTTTTAGAAATAATAAAATCAACAGGAAAACCCCCCCATGTTTTTTTCAAAAAAAAAAGAAGAAATTTTTCTATTATAAAAATAGGATTAACATTACCTAGAGATGAATTATATTCCAAAATTAATACAAGAGTGGAAAAAATGATAAAAATGGGGCTTTTTGAAGAAGCAAAGACGTACTACATATTTAGACATTTAAACAGTTTACAAACTATAGGGTATAAAGATATTTTCGATTTCTTATCCAAGAAAAAATATTCATCTTCATTTGTTGATGTTATAGAAAATATAAAAAAAAACACTAGAAGATATGCAAAAAGACAAATATGTTGGTATAAAAAAGATTTTTCAATTACTTGGTTTCATCCAAAAAATAGAGAAGAAATATTTTCATTTATTTTAAGAAAAACAAATGGGCAATACTGGATTTGAACCAGTGACCCCCTGCTTGTAAAACAGATGCTCTAAACCAGACTGAGCTAATTACCCTTCTATTAAAAAATAAAATATCAATTCAAAAGTCAAATGTAAAGAAAAAAAATACAATTTTAGAATAAAGCTTCGGATACTATAAAAGTACTTCCAGTTATTAAAATTAAATCTCCTTTTTTGGATTTTTTTTTAGCTGAATAAAAGGCCTCTTTTACCGATGAAAAAAAATATTTTTTATTATTATTAATAAATAATTTTTGTATTAATTGTTTAATTTTTTCTATGGATAATTTTCTTTTTATATTAGGTTCACAAAAATAAAAGAAAGCATTAACAGGAAGAAGTTTTAATATATCTTCTATTTTTTTACCTTTTACAAAACCTAAAACTAAATGTAATTCTTCATAATATTCTTTCTCTAATTGTTTTTTAATCATAAAAAAACCGCCCTCGTTATGAGCAATATCCAAAATTATTTTTGGATTTTCACTTTTAAATATTTGCCACCTTCCTTTAAAAAAAGGATTTAGTATTACTTTTTTTAATCCATTTTTTATAGATTCACTTGAGATAAAAAAATTTTTTCTTTTCTGTAAAATATCTATAGTTTTTAATACAACACTTTTATTATATATTTGATAATCTGCTTCAAAAGGAATTTTATATATCGAATAATTATTCATTTTTTTTACAAAATATATAGGAGAATTTTTTATTAATGCTTTTTTAAAAAAGATAGATCGGACATCTTCAGATATTTGACTTCCAATTATAACTGATTTATTACTTTTTATAATACCCGATTTTTCTAAAGCTATTTTTAATAAATTATCACCAAGAGATTCGGTATGATCTAAGCTTATATTAGTAATAATAGATATTTCAGGATTAATAATATTAGTTGAATCTAAACGTCCACCCATGCCTACTTCAATAATAGCTATATTTACTTTTTTTTCTTTAAAATATTGAAAAGCCAAAGCAGTATTCATTTCAAAAAATGTCATTTTTTCCTTTTCTATAATTTTTTTATTATCCGAAATAAAACTTACAATAAAATCTTTTTCTATCAGAAGACCATTAAAACTTATTCTTTCTCTATAATCTATCATATGAGGAGAAGTATATTTTCCTATATTATATTTTTCTTCTTGTAAGATAGAAGATAACATATGTGTAGTAGATCCTTTTCCATTCGTTCCTCCAATATGAATGCTTTTGAAAAAATTTTGTGGATTTCCTAAATAAGAACAAAAATTTTTTATTCTTTCTAATCCAGGTTTATAATCTTTGATTCCATTTTTTTGATAAAATGGAAGATGATTAAAAATCCATTGAATTGTTTCAGTATAATTCACTTTTTTTCTTATTTTTATAAAACAAAATTAGACTTTTTTAAAAAAAATCATTAAATTTATTTTTTTAATCTACACAATCATAAGCATCCAACATTTGCATTTTATTGAAAGGATAATAGAAGAGGATTTAAAGAATGGTTTTCCTATAAAAAAAATAAAATTCAGATTTCCTCCTGAACCAAATGGTTTTCTTCACATTGGACATGTTAAAGCTATATACCTAAATTTTGAACTTGGAAAAAAGTATAATTCTCCAGTAAATCTAAGATTTGATGATACAAATCCTTTGAAAGAAAATAAGGAATTTATAGAATCTATTAAAAAAGATATAAAATTTTTGGGTTTCAAATGGAATAAAGAATGTTATACTTCTGATTATTTTCAAAAATTGTACGAATTAGCCATAAAACTTATTAAAAAAAATAAAGCTTATGTAGATGAACAAACTAAAGAAAATATAAAGTTTCAAAGAAAAAATCCTTTTGAAGATGGAATAAAAAGTTCCTATAGAGATAGGTCTATAGATGATAATCTATATTTTTTTGAAAAAATGAAAAATGGTTTTTTTAAAGAAGGTTCTTGTGTATTAAGAGCTAAAATAGACATGAAGTCATCCAACATGAACATGCGTGATCCAATTATGTATAGAATCTTAAAGAAAAAACATTTTAGAACTAAAAATGAATGGTGTATTTATCCTACTTATGACTGGAGTCACGGTCAAAGCGATTATTTTGAACAAATATCTCACTCTTTATGTTCTTTGGAATTTGAAAATAAAAGACCATTATATAATTGGTTTATTAATCAAATACATGATGAAAATCATATTCATATGATAAAACCTAAACAAATAGAATTTTCTCGATTAAATTTAAGTGATAGTATAACAAGCAAAAGAAAAATTCAATATTTAATTGAAAAAAATATCATTCAATCTTGGGATGATCCAAGACTATTAACTATATCAGGTTTACGTCGTAGAGGATATCCATCTTTATCTATAAAAAGATTTATTCAAAAAATAGGAATTTCAAAAAGAAAAAATACTATTGATACATCTCTTCTTGAATTTAGAGTTAGGGAACATTTAAACAAAATTTCCCCTAGAGTAATGGTAGTTTTTAAACCTATAAAACTAGTTATAGATAATTATTCTGAAAATCATACTGAATGGATGGATGCAGAAAATAATCCAGAAGATCCAAATTTTGGATATAGAAAAATTCCTTTCTCAAAATTTTTATATATAGAAGAAAATGATTTTTTAGAAAAAAAAATAGATAACTTTTTTAGACTTTCTATTGGACATGAAGTCAGACTTAAAAATTCCTACATTATAAAGGCTCATTCTATCAAAAAGGATGATAAATCAAAAAAAATATTAGAAATACACTGTTCCTATGACCCATCAAGTCAATCTTCTCTTCAAAAAAACAAAAAATATACGGGAAAAAAAAGGATCAAAAGTACTTTACATTGGGTTTCTATAAAACACTCTATTCCTATAAATATAAATTTATATAATCATCTTTTTTTAAAAGAACCAAATAAAAAAAATATTTTAAATTTAAAATCTATAGAAAAAGTCATAGGTTATGCAGAACCATCTTTGCACAAAGCTAAAAAAGGAGATCATTTTCAATTTCAAAGAATTGGATATTTTTATGCAGATGGAGAGAATAATGAAAAATTAATTTTTCATCAGACTGTATCCATTAAAAATCGGTGTAATGATAATATTAAAAAAATTCAGGATTAGAATTTTCATATTCTCTCAATCCAGTTCCAGCAGGAATTTTATGTCCAACTATCACATTTTCTTTTAATCCATATAAATTATCTGTTTTGCTGCTTATAGCTGCTTCACTTAAAACTTTTGTTGTTTCTTGAAAAGAAGCTGCGGATATAAAAGATTTAGTTTGTAAAGCGGCCTTAGTTATTCCTTGTAATATAGGTCTAGCAGTAGCTGGTATAGAATTTCTTGTTTTTATTAATTTTTTATTTTTGTACTTCAAAACTACATTTTCATTTCTAATTTCTCTAGATGTAACAATATCTCCAATCTTAAAATTTGTAGATTCTCCGGAATCTTCAATAACTATCATTTGAGAGATTCTATCGTTTTCTTCTATAAAATCATCTTTATATTCTATATGTCCTTCTAAGAATCGAGTATCTCCAGCTTCAATTACTTCTACTTTTCTCATCATTTGCAAAACAATCACTTCAAAATGTTTATCATTAATTTTTACACCTTGTAAACGATAAACTTCTTGTATTTCTTTTATTAAATACTCTTGAACAGATCTAGGTCCTCTAATATTTAATATATCATTTGGAGTTATAGCTCCATCAGATAAAGGCATTCCTGCTTTTATATAATCATTTTCTTGAACGAGAATTTGATTAGTTAATTTCACTAAATACTTTCTTATCTCTCCTGTTTTAGATTCAACTATAATTTCTCTATTCCCCCTTTTTATTTTTCCATGACTAACTATACCATCCATCTCCGATACTACAGCAGGATTAGAAGGGTTACGAGCTTCAAACAATTCAGATAAACGAGGTAATCCACCTGTAATATCTCCAGATTTAGCAGACATTCTTGGTACTTTTACTAAAATTTTTCCTAATTTTATTTGTTCTTTATCTTCTACCATTAAATGCGCTCCTACAGGTAAATTATAAATTTTCAACTCTTTATCATTTTTATCGCTAATTTTTAATGCAGGTACTATATTTTTATTTCTTACTTCCGTTACAACTTTTTCTTTAAATCCTGTTTGTTCATCTGTTTCTACTTGAAAAGAAATTCCTTGTTCTAAATCTTGATAAGATATTTTACCAGAATATTCTGATACTATAACAGCATTATATAGATCCCATTGACATATTTTATCTCCTTCTTTTAACTCATCTCCATTTTTCACATATAAAGTAGATCCATAGGGAATATTTTTTACCATTAAAATGGATGTTTGATCTTTACTCAATAATTTCATTTCTGCAGAACGAGATACTACTATATCTACTTTTTTTCCAGAATCATTTATAATATTAACAACCTTTAAATCTTCAAACTCTATAAAACCATTATATCTTGCTCTTATTTGTGAAGATTCTGTAATATTTCCAGCAGTACCTCCAACATGGAAAGTCCGAAGAGTTAATTGTGTTCCAGGCTCTCCAATTGATTGAGCGGCAATAACACCTACCGCTTCTCCTTTTTGTACTATTTTTCCAGATGAAAGATTCCTACCATAACATTTAGAACAAATACCCATTTTAGCTTCACAAGTTAGAGGAGAACGAACTTTTACTATATCTATTCCCGATTTATCAATTAAATTTGCTATTTGTTCATCTATCATTTCTCCGGAAGAAACTATTAATTTATTCTGATCTTTTGGACAAAAAATATCATTTAAAGATATCCGTCCTAAAACCCTTTCAGATAAAGTTTCAACTATTTCTTCATTTTGTTTTAATGCAGATATTTTTAAACCACGTAAAGTTTTACAATCTTCTATTTTTATAATAACATCTTGTGCTGCATCTACTAAGCGTCTTGTTAAATATCCAGCATCTGCTGTTTTCAAAGCTGTATCAGCTAAACCCTTTCTAGCTCCATGAGTAGATATAAAATACTCTAAAATAGAAAGACCTTCTCTAAAATTAGACAATATTGGATTTTCAATAATTTCTCCACTAGAAGATCCTGTTTTTTGAGGTTTTGCCATTAATCCACGCATACCAGACAATTGACGTATTTGTTCTTTAGATCCTCTAGCTCCAGAATCTAACATCATATATACAGGATTAAAACCATGTCTATCTTCACGCATATATTTCATTACTTTTTCTGTAAGCATTGCATTTGTATTAGTCCATATATCAATTACTTGATTATAACGTTCATTATTCGTTATTAATCCCATATTGTAATTTGATTTTACATTGTCTACTTGTTTTATTGCATGATTAACCATTTTTTCTTTATCATCTGGAATGATTATATCTCCCAATCCAAAAGAAAGACCTCCTTTAAAAGCATTAAAAAAACCTAAATCTTTAATATCGTCTAAAAACTTTGCTGTAGTGGGAACATCTGTCAAATGCAAAATTTGTCCTATAATATATCTTAAAGATTTTTTTGTCAATGATTCATTTATAAATCCTACTTTTTCTGGAACAATTTGATTAAATAAAACTCTACCAACTGTAGTTTTCACTAATTTATTAGTTAGTAATCCTTTTTCTAAAATATTTACTTTTACTTGAATTAAAGAATGTAATTCTACTATATTTTGATTATATGCAATTTCTACTTCTTCAGATGAATAGAAAATCATTCCTTCTCCTTTTATTTTTCTAGTTTTATTTGAAACTAAAGATTTAGTCATGTAATATAAACCTAAAACCATATCCTGAGATGGAACAGTAATAGGAGAACCATTAGCCGGATTTAATATATTTTGAGAAGCTAACATAAGAATTTTAGCTTCTAAAATAGCTCCAGGGGATAAAGGAAGATGAACAGCCATTTGATCTCCATCAAAATCAGCGTTAAAAGCTGCACAAACTAAAGGATGTAATTGTATTGCTTTTCCCTCTATTAATTTAGGCTGAAAAGCCTGTATTCCTAACCTATGTAAAGTTGGTGCTCTATTTAATAAAACAGGATGACCTTTTAATACATTTTCCAGAATATCCCATATCATAGAATCTCTTTTATCAATAATTCTTTTAGCGGATTTAACTGTTTTAACTATTCCTCTCTCAATCAATTTTCGTATAACAAAAGGTTTATAAAGTTCTGCCGCCATATCTTTAGGAAGTCCACATTCATGTAATTTTAAATGTGGGCCAACTACAATAACAGATCTGGAAGAATAATCTACTCTTTTTCCAAGAAGATTTTGTCTAAAACGACCCTGTTTCCCTTTCAAAGAATCAGATAAAGATTTTAAAGGACGATTACCTTCTGATTTTACTGCAGAAATTTTCCTAGAATTATCAAATAAAGAATCAACAGCTTCTTGTAACATTCTTTTCTCATTACGTAAAATAACTTCCGGAGCTTTAATCTCTATAAGTCTTTTTAAACGATTATTTCTTATTAAAACACGTCTATATAAATCAGTCATATCAGAAGCAGCATAACGTCCTCCATCCAGAGGAACAAGAGGTCGTAATTCTGGTGGTATAACAGATAAAATATGAATAATCATCCAAGAAACATTTCCACCATTTTTTTTACCATCTCTAAATGATTCAACAACTTGCAAACGCTTTAAAGCCTCAATTCGTCTCTGTTTAGAAGTTTCATTATTCGCTTGATTTCTTAATTCAATTGATAATTGATCCAAATCTATACGATTCAAAAGATCCTCTATACATTCAGCTCCCATTTTTGCTATAAATTTATTTGGATCAGTGTCTTCTAAAGAAAGATTACCTTTTGGTAATTTTTCTAAAATAGATAAATAATCTTCTTCCGTAAGAAAATCTCCTTTTTGAATAGGATTAACTCCACTATCTGAACGAAAAGCTTCACCTACCTGAATGACTACATATCTCTCATAATAAATAATCATTTCTAACTTTTTTGATGGAATACCTAGCAAATAACCTATTTTATTAGGTGAAGAACGAAAATACCATATATGAACAATAGGAACAACTAAACTAATATGTCCCATACGTTCTCTCCTTACT
Organism: Blattabacterium cuenoti; assembly: GCF_014251235.1. Taxonomy (NCBI): domain Bacteria; kingdom Pseudomonadati; phylum Bacteroidota; class Flavobacteriia; order Flavobacteriales; family Blattabacteriaceae; genus Blattabacterium; species Blattabacterium cuenoti. Next base: position 451,120 of record NZ_CP059181.1, read on the forward strand.
TTTTTATCAGTTACCTCTACTCCACATCTATCACAAATAATTCCTTTGTAACGAATTCTTTTATATTTTCCACAAGCACATTCATAATCCTTTACAGGACCAAAAATACGTTCACAAAAAAGACCATCTCTTTCCGGTTTATGAGTTCTATAATTTATAGTTTCTGGTTTTAATACTTCACCATGAGATTCTTTCAATATAACCTCTGGAGAAGAAAGTCGGAGAGTTATTTTATTAAATTTATTATTTCTTTTTATAGTAGTAAACATTTGTTCCTATTCTTCTAACTTAATATCTAATCCTAACCCCTTCAATTCATAACATAATACTTGAAAAGATTCAGGGTTATTTGGTTCTGGCATAGGTTCTCCTTTCACTATAGCTTCATAAGTTTTTGCTCTTCCTATTACATCATCTGATTTAACAGTCAATATTTCACGTAAAATATTAGAAGCTCCAAAAGCTTCTAAAGCCCAAACCTCCATTTCACCAAAACGTTGACCTCCAAATTGTGATTTTCCACCTAAAGGTTGCTGAGTTATCAAAGAGTAAGGTCCAATAGAACGAGAATGCATTTTATCATCCACCATATGACCTAGTTTTAATATATATATAACACCAACGGTAGCTGGTTGATCAAATCTTTCTCCTGTTCCTCCATCAAACAAATAGGTAGTTCCAAAACGAGGAATTTCAGCTTTTTCTGTAAATTTTGTTATTTGATCTATAGTAGCTCCATCAAATATTGGAGTAGAAAATTTAATTTTCAAATTATATCCAGCCCAACCTAACACTGTTTCATATATTTGTCCTATGTTCATTCTGGAAGGGACACCTAATGGATTCAAAACAATATCTACAGAACTTCCATCTTCTAAAAAAGGCATATCTTCTTCACGAAGAATTCTAGCTACAACTCCTTTATTTCCATGTCTTCCTGCCATTTTATCTCCTACTTTTAATTTCCTTTTTTTTGCTATATATACTTTAGCAAGTTTGATAATACCAGAAGGCAATTCATCTCCAACTGTAATAGAAAACTTCTTGTGTTTTAAAAAACTAATTAAATCATTAACAGCTATTTTATAATTATGTAGGATTTCGGATACTATGTTATTTGTTTTTATATTATCCGTCCAATCAAACGAATCTACTTCTAGATAATCAGATATCTCACTGAGATTTTTTTGACTAAAAAAAACTCCTTTTTCTAAAAACTCTTTCTTTTTTTCATTAAATACTATTTTTCTAGAAGTTTCTTTTCCATTTAATACAGTATTCAATTTATTTAACAATAAATGTTTTAAATCATGAAATTTTTTTTCATACTCTTTTTCCATTTTATCGATCATAAGTTGATCTATTATTCTAGATTTTTTATCTTTTATACTACGAGTAAATAATTTTGTATCAATAACAACTCCAAATAATGATGGTTCAGCTCTTAAAGAAACATCTTTTACATTTCCAGCTTTATCACCAAAAATAGCCCTTAATAATTTTTCTTCTGGTGTAGGATCGGATTCTCCTTTAGGAGTTATTTTACCGATTAAAATATCTCCAGGTTTTACTTCTGCTCCTACCCTGATAATACCATTTTCATCCAAGTTCCTAGTTGCTTCTTCACTAACATTAGGTATGTCATTTGTTAGTTCTTCCATACCCAATTTAGTATCACGTACATCTAAAGAATATTCATCTATATGGATAGAAGTAAACCAATCTTCACTTACCACCTTTTCTGATATTAAAACAGCATCTTCAAAATTATATCCGTTACAAGGAATAAAAGCAGCCCTTAGATTTCTTCCTAATGCTAATTCTCCATTTTCTGTTGCATATCCTTCACATAAAATTTGTCCTTTCATTACTTTCATCCCTTTTTTAACTATAGGTTTTAAATTAATACATGTATTTTGATTTGTTTTTCTAAATTTAATTAAATCATAAGTCTTGATTTCACTATCAAAACTAACTAATTTATCTCTTTCAGTTTGATTATAACGAATAACAATTTTTTTCGAATCAATATACTCTACTACTCCGTTTTTTTCTGCATTAATTAAAATACGTGAATCCTTTGCTACCCTTTCTTCCAATCCTGTTCCTACAATAGGAGCCTCTGGTTTTAACAATGGAACAGCTTGACGCATCATATTAGATCCCATTAATGCTCTATTTGCATCGTCATGTTCTAAAAAAGGAATTAAAGAAGCAGAAATAGAAGCTATTTGGTTAGGAGCTACATCTATATAATCTACTTTATCAGGTGTAACAACAGGAAAATCTCCATCTTCCCTGGATATAATTCTGTCATTAATAAAATTACCATATTTATCTATAGCATTTGCCTGAGCTATAATTTTACCTTCCTCTTCTTCTGCACTCAAATATCTAACTTTTGATGGAAATTTAACCTTTCCACTATCATTTTGAATAGCAGAAATGTAAGGTGTTTCTACAAAACCCATATCATTAACTTTAGCAAAAACAGACAGTGATGATATCAAACCTATATTTGGGCCTTCTGGTGTTTCAATAGGACATAATCTTCCATAATGAGAATAATTAACATCTCTAACCTCAAACCCTGCTCTTTCTCTAGATAACCCCCCAGGGCCTAAAGCAGATAATCTTCTTTTGTGTGTAAGTTCCGATAATGGATTGGTTTGATCCATAAATTGAGATAATTGATTAGTTCCGAAAAAAGTATTAATGACAGAAGATAAGGTTTTTGCATTAATTAAGTCAACAGGCATGAAAACTTCGTTGTCTCGAACATTCATTCTCTCTCTGATAGTTCTAGACATCCTTGCTAAACCAATACTAAATTGTGTATAAAGTTGTTCTCCAACAGTTCTAACGCGTCTATTAGATAAATGATCTATATCATCCACTTCTTTTTTAGAATTGAATAAAGCATTTAAATGTTCTATTATTGCTATAATATCTTCTTTAGTAAGAACTAGATAATCAGGATCAATATTTAATCCAAGACGTTTGTTAAGACGATATCTTCCTACAGGACCTAAACTATATCTTGTATCAGAAAAAAAAAGTTTATCTATAACCCCCCTAGCTATTTCTTCATCTGGTGGTTCTGTATTTCTTAATTGTCTATATATAAATTCTACTGCTTCTTTTTCAGAATTAGTAGGATCTTTTTGCAAAGTATTATATATAATAGAATAATCTTTCTTTTTTCCACTTTTTTTATGTAACAAGATTTTTTCTATTTCATTTTCTATTATTAGATCAATATGTTCTTGTGTTAATTTTATATCCCTATCTATTAATATTTCATTTTTTTCGATAGATACAACTTCTCCTGTATCTTCATCAACAAAATCTTCATGCCAAATATTCAATATCCTAGCTGCTAATGTTCTACCAAAAATAGAAGAAAGATTATTTTTTTTTATGTTGACTTCTTCTGCTAAATCAAATATTTCTAATATATCTTTATCTCTTTCATATCCAATAGCACGAAGTAATGTTGTCATTGGAAGTTTCTTCTTTCTATCAATGTAAGCATACATGACATTATTGATATCTGTAGCAAATTCAATCCAAGATCCTTTAAAAGGAATAATTCTTGCTGAATATAACTTAGTTCCATTTGCATGATGAGATTGTCCGAAAAAAACACCAGGAGAACGATGTAATTGAGAAACAATTACACGTTCTGCTCCATTAAATATAAAAGAACCAGAAGGTGTCATATAAGGATATGTCCCCAAATAAACATCTTGAGTAACAGTTTCAAAATCTTCATGTTCAGGATCAGTACAATACAATTTTAATTTAGCTTTTAAAGGAACACTGTAAGTTAAGCCTCTTTCTATACATTCTTCTATAGAATATCTCGGAGTATCAATAGAATAACCTTTAAATTCTAAAACAAAGGAATTCCTAGCATCCGAAATAGGGAAATTTTCCATAAAAGCTTTAAACAAACCTTCATTTTTTCTGTCTTTCGGTTTTGTGTCTAATTGAAAAAATTCTTTAAAAGATTTTATTTGAATATCCAGAAAATCTGGATAATCTACTTTTTTATCTACAGAGGAAAAATTTATCCTTTCCGAAATTTCTTTTTTTGTATTTACCAAATTTAATAGTTATTTAAATTTTTATAAAAAAAATGAATTTTTTATTTTAATTCAACTTCAGCTCCTATATTTTCAAGTTTATTTTTTATATCTTCTGCTTCTTTTTTTTCAATAGATTCTTTAATAATAGTAGGGACACTATCCACTAATTCTTTAGACTCTTTTAAACCCTTTCCCGTTATATCTTTCACTAATTTAACTACAGATAATTTAGAATTTCCAGATGATTTTAAAATAAGATTAAATAATTTTTGTTCTTCTTTATTATCAATTTTTTCATTCTTATTTATTGAAAAAAGTTTAGAAGAATCCAAAATATGATTAGAGGGTTCTATTCCATATTTTTCTTTCAAAAAAAGTGTTAATTCATTAACTTCTTTCACTGTTAAATTAACCAATTGTTCTGCTAGCTTTTTTATCATTATTATTTTTTTTTAAATAAAAATTATTTTTTTTTGGATAATATTTCTGTGATTCTAAAAAAATTATTCTGAAAAATATTCAGAGAAGAAATAACATTTCCGATTGGATTTTTAAGAGAATTTAAAATATCTGTTATAAGATCTTTTTTAGACTTCAAATTAATTAATTTATCTAAATCTTTGTTTCCAAAATAAAAAGATCCATCTACATATACTCCTTTTAAATAAGGTTTATCCATTTTTCCCTCTATATGAAATTTCTTTATAATTTTTGATGGAATATTAACTGAACCTGAATTAGAAGTCAAAATAGTTGTATTCCCTTTTAAAATAGAAAAAAATGGGTCCATTTTTTTCTTGATACTACTTAACGCATTTTTTAATAAAGTGTTTTTTACTACCTTCATTTGAAAACGATTTTCATAAAAAGTTCTTCTCAAAAAAGAGATTTGATTAGAATTTAAATAAGATACATCAATAATGTATATTATTATATTATTATCTGATAATAAAGAAATCAATTTTAATAATTCTTCTTTTTTCTTTTCCTTCTTCATTTTTTTACAAGACTTTTTAAATCTACTAATAACCCAAAACTCATAGTAGTAGACAAATAAATACTTTTTATATAAGTACCCTTAGAAGATGAAGGCTTATTTTTAATAATTTGATTCATAAATGATTGAACATTATCCAATAAATCTTTACAATTAAAAGAAATCTTTCCTATAGAAGAATGAACAATACCATAACGATCCGCTTTAAAAATAATTTTTCCCAATCGAATAGCTCTAATTAATTCTTTAGGATTCATAGAGATTGTCTCCATTTTAGGATTAGGCATCAATCCTATTGGCCCCAATATTTTACCTATAGGACTTAACTGACTCATAACAGTAGGCATAGCTACTATTATATCCATTCCTTTCCATCCGGATTTAATTTTTTCTATATAATCATCTAATCCTACATAATCAGCTCCAGCTTTTTTAGATTCCAATTCCTTATCTTTTGTTACTAAAGCTAAAATTTTAATTTTCCTTCCTGTTCCATGTGGTAACAAAACAGAACCTCTTAACATCTGATCGGGTAATCGTGTATTTATATTAAGACGAACAGAAATATCTACAGAGGAATCAAATTTTACAAAATTTGTTTCTTTTAGAAGTAAGAAAGCTTCTTCAAAAGAATATTTTTTATTTTGAATAATTTTATCTAAAAAAATTCTTTTATTTTTTGTTATTTTTTTTGACATGAGCAAAGAATAATGTAAAATTAATTTTTTAATCAAAAATTTCTATCCCCATAGAACGTGCCGTTCCTAATATCATAGATATAGCAGATTGAATAGAAAAACAATTCATATCTTCCATTTTATTTTTTGCAATTATCTTAATCTCATCCATACTAATTTTACCAATTTTTGAACGATTAGACTCACTAGACCCTTTTTTTTCTTTTATATTCTTTAACAAAAGGACTGATACTGGAGGTTTTTTAATTAAAAAATCAAATGATTTGTCTTCATAAACAGTAATAATAACTGGACAGTTTTCTCCATGAGAATTTTTTGTTTTAGAATTATATTTTTTACAAAAATCCATAATATTTACTCCAGAACTACCTAAAATAGGACCGATAGGAGGCGAAGGATTAGCTTTCCCTCCTATTATTTTTTGTATTTTAATTTTTTTTATAATTTTTTTACGATGATTCATTTTATATTATATACTATATACGTTATATATATCTATTTTTCTATATTTTTTCTATTTGTGTAAAATTAAGTTCTAATGGAGTTTTTCTTCCAAAAATTAAAACCGATAATTCCAATTTTCTTTTTTCTTCATTAATTTTTTCAATAGTTCCATTGAAACCACTAAATGGTCCGTCTATAACTTTGATAGTTTCTCCAACTAAAAAAGGAATACTGATATTTTCATAAGTTTCGGATAATTGATCTATTTTTCCTAACATTTTATTTACTTCTTCTTTTCTCATAGGGATTGCAGATCCTTTTTTCCCTTCACTTAAAAAATTTATAACTCCAGGGACATTTTTAATTACATGAGCTGCTTCTCCATCTAAATTAATTTCTATCATAACATATCCAGGATAATAAACTTTATCCCTATGAATCCTTTTTCCTTTTCTCATTTGTATAACTTTCTCTATAGGTACTAATACCTTACCTATATAATCTTTAAATCCATTATCTCTAATCTCATTTTCAATATATGATTTTACTTTTTTTTCTTTACCGCTAATAGTTTTTAAAACATACCATTTTTTTTCCAAATTATCCATATATATTATTATTATATTTTTTTATAAGGAAAAAAATTTTTTGATCAAAAAAATCAATAAACCATCTACACCATATAAAAATATGGATAAAAATATAGAAAAAATAGACACTGTAATTGTAGTAATTAGCAAATCCAACCATTTAGGCCATGTTATATTATAAATAAATTCATCGTAAATTTCTAAAAAATAATTTTTTATCTTCATAAAATTTACGAATTTTTATTGCACGGATGGTAAGAATCGAACTTACGACCTTCGGTTTTGGAGACCGATGCTCTACCAGCTGAGCTACACCCGTTCTCTTATTTTTTTCTCTTATTTAAAAAATAATTAATCCATTATTTGAATGACTTGTCCAGCTCCTACAGTTTTACCTCCCTCACGAATAGCAAAACGTAAATTTTCACTTAAAGCTACTGGCTGATGTAATTCTACTTCCATAGAAATATTATCACCAGGCATTACCATTTCTATTCCATCAGATAAATGAATCTCTCCAGTCACATCCGTAGTTCTCAAATAAAATTGAGGACGATATTTATCATGAAAAGGAGTATGTCTTCCTCCTTCTTCTTTTGTTAGAATATATACTTTAGCTTTGAACTTTTTATATGGTTTCAAAGATCCTGGTTTACCAATAACCATACCACGTCTAATGTCATTTTTTTCTATTCCACGCAATAATAAACCTACATTATCACCAGCTTGTCCTCTATCCAAAATTTTACGAAACATTTCTACTCCTGTAACAGTAGAAGATAATTTATTTTCTACCATACCAATAATATCGACAACTTCTCCTGTATTAATAATTCCACTTTCTATACGACCTGTGGCTACAGTTCCTCTTCCCGTTATAGTAAATACATCTTCTATAGGCATTAAAAATGGTTTATCCATTTCTCTAATTGGTTCTGGTATGTATTCATCCAGAACTTTCATAAGTTCTTTAATTTTTTCAATCCATTTTTTTTCCCCATTTAATGCTCCTAACGCAGAACCTTTAACAATAGGTATATTATCTCCATCGTATTCATACTTAGAAAGTAATTCTCTTATTTCCATTTCTACTAATTCTAATAATTCTGGGTCATCAACTTGATCTACTTTATTCATAAAAACAACTATTTTAGGAACACCAACTTGACGTGCTAATAAAATATGTTCTCTTGTTTGAGGCATAGGTCCATCTGTAGCAGCAACTACTAAAATAGCACCATCCATTTGAGCTGCTCCAGTTATCATATTTTTAACATAATCTGCATGTCCAGGACAATCTACATGTGCATAATGTCTGTTTATAGTTTCATATTCAACATGAGAAGTATTAATTGTTATTCCTCTAGCCTTTTCTTCAGGAGCATTATCTATTGCATCAAAACTTTTTTCTTCGGCTAATCCTATTTCTGATAAAACTTTTGTTATTGATGCAGTCAAAGTCGTTTTTCCATGATCAACGTGACCTGTTGTTCCTATATTCAAATGTGGTTTGTCACGTTTAAATTTTTCTTTTGCCATGATAATAGTTTATAAAATTTTTAATAAATCATATAAATAAAAGCCAAAGTCGGGATTTGAACCCGTGACCTCTTCCATACCAAGGAAGTGCTCTTCCTCTGAGCTACATTGGCTATTATTGGTATATTATAATAATAATAGAGCGGAAGACGGGATTCGAACCCGCGACTTTCAACTTGGAAGGCTGATGCTCTACCAACTGAGCTACTTCCGCTTTCCAAAAAAATGGGGAGAGCAGGATTCGAACCTGCGAAGGCAAAGCCAACAGATTTACAGTCTGTCCTCGTTAACCAAACTTGAGTATCTCCCCTTTTCCTTTTTATTTCTATCATCAAACCAAACAAAAACAAAGAAGAGCCGGTGGAGGGATTCGAACCCACGACCCCGAGATTACAAATCACGTGCTCTTTATACCAACTGAGCTACACCGGCAATTATATATACGAAAAAAAATAGATTCCATAATAATTTACTAACCATGAATATCAGGTATGTAGTAGTGTTTACAAATCTATAGAGATTTTTATAAATCTCAAAAAAATAATGAATTTCAAAAAATTTTTATATGTTTAATTTTTTTATTAAAAATTAATAAAAAAAGGATACCAAAGAATATTATCACATCAGAAAAATTAAATACTGGTTTAAATAATTGAAATTTACATCCACCAAAAAAAGGAAACCAATTAGGAATATTGGTATTAATTATAGGAAAATAGAACATATCAACAACACATCCTTCTAGAAAAGAAGCATATCCATTTTTATTAAAAGGATTTTGGATTTTAGATAATCCAGTATAAGGAATCCATTTATGAAATTTTTTATAGTAAATAGTCCCCTTATTAAATAATAAACCATATAAAGCACTATCTATTAAATTCCCTATAGCTCCGGATAAAATAAAAATACTAGGAATAATTAAGTAATTAGATGATTTTTTTTTAATTTTATTGCAAATAAAAATAAATAGAAAGAAAACAAAAATTAAACGAAAAATACTCAAAAGTATTTTTCCCTTATTTCCGGGAAATAGAGAAAGACCATAAGCCATCCCCGGATTTTCTACAAAAAAAATCCAAAAAAATGGAAAAATAGGAATACCGTTTCCTAACTCAAAATGAGTTTTTATATAAATTTTAAAAAATTGATCAATCAATAAGATTGAAAAAATACCTAGAAAAATTTTCTTCAAAAAATTAAGATTTTACTTATGTTATTATTTTCTATAAAAATTGAAAAATTTTTACAAATTTTTTTTTGATACTCTTTGTATAAATATATAGATCTCTTCTTCTCCAAAAGGAATTTTAATTCCTTTTCCTATTTTTTCTTCAAAAAAAAGTCTTTCAGAAAGTGTTTCCTTACAGATATGATCCTTATTATTCTGAATAAAAAATTTCATTTTTCTATTAAGAGGACTTATATAGGTTAATATTCTATCTACTATATTATATTTACTCTTTTTTCTCAACTGTTGTATAGTTCTAATTAATTCCCTTATCATATAATCCTCTCTAAGAGAATCTGTAATATTTAAGTCTAATGCTATTGTTAATTCATTATCAAATAAAATAGACCAATTTTTTATAACTTCAGTAGTTATTTTAACATCTTTTATAGAAAGAACAATTTTTTCTCCATCTATAAAAAAAGAACAATTTTTTCCTGATTCTATTTCCTGTATTTTTTTTGGAGAAAAATTTTTAATATAATCAGATATTTGATGAGTCTTATTTCCAAATTTTGGTCCAATCATTTTATAATTAGGATGAACACGTTTTATAAATTCTAAAGAATTCTGAGGAGAATCTAAAAATTCAATTTTTTTTACATTAATCTCTTTTAAAAGAATATTGGATAAGTTTTTTAATCCAATAAGTATTTTTTTCTCTTTTAAAAAAACAAGAATTTTTTGTAATGGTTGACGTATTTTTATTCCATTTTTTTTTCTAATAGAAAAAGCCATTTTTGTTATTCTTTGAACTATTATCATCAACTTTTCTAAAGTTGAATTAACCAGATTAGAATCATATCTTGGAAAAGATGACAAATGAACACTTTCAAAAGTTTCTTTTTTCGTTATTGAATTTAAATCAATATATAATTTTTCTGAAAAAAATGGAGTAATGGGAGAAATTAATTTTGATATAGTAATTAAACAGTTATAAAGTATTTGATAAGCTGATATTTTATCGTTATTATATTCTTCTTTCCAGAATCTTCTTCTGCATAATCTTATATACCAATTACTTAATTTATCTACAACAAAAGAAAATATTAAACGAGCCGCTTTAGTTGGATTATAAACAGCATAATATCCATCCACTTTTTTAATCATTGTATTTAATTCAGAAAGAATCCATACATCTAATTCTATTTTACTTTCCATGTAACAATTTTTTTCTTTATAAGAAAAATCATCTATGTTAGCATATAAAACAAAAAAAGAATAAATATTATAAAGAGTTCCAAAAAATTTCTTAATTCCTGTATCAATTTCTCTTTTGTTAAATTTTAAATTATCCCATGGTTCTGAGTTAAAAATAATATACCAACGTATAGAATCTGCACCGTAATTATCTATTAAAGAAATAGGATCAATAGTATTTCCTTTACTCTTAGACATTTTTTGTCCTTTTTCATCTAAAACAAGGCCTGTTGATACTACATTTTTATATGCAATAGAATTAAATAATATAGAACTGATAGCATGCAATGTAAAAAACCATCCTCTTGTCTGATCTATTCCTTCTGCAATAAAATCTGCAGGAAAAAATATATTATTATCTATCAACTTTTTATTTTCAAAAGGATAATGAAATTGAGCATAAGGCATTGATCCTGAATCAAACCATACATCTATTAAATCTGGTTCTCTCATCATAGGTTTTCCACTAGAGGAAACCAATATAATTTGATCCAAAAAATGTTTATGTAGATCTAATTGATCATAATTTTTATTTTCCATATCATTTGGAACAAAATTTTTTAATAAATGAATAGACATAAAACCATGTTTAATAGACTTATTTATTTCTACAAACAATTCCTGAATAGATCCTATAATTAATTCTTCTTTTCCATTTTTAGTCCTCCAAATAGGTAAAGGAGTCCCCCAATATCTAGAACGTGATAAATTCCAATCTTTTAAATTATTTAACCATGATTCAAAACGTTTTTTTCCTACATTTTTAGGAAACCAATTAATTTTTTTGTTTAAAAAAACCATCTTATCTTTCATCTTTTTTGTATTTATAAACCATGAATCTAAAGGATAATAAATAATTGGTTTTTCTGTTCTCCAACAGTGTGGATAAAAATGTGTATATTTTTCTACTTTAAAAATCTTATTTTCTTTATTAAGAAATGTAACTAAATCTTGATCTACGGATCTATTTTTCGTATTTTTTTCTTCAAAACTGTTCTTAATATATCTACCACCAAATTGATGAGGATAAGATTTTAAAAATCGACCTTGAACATCTACTAATGGAATAGGTCTCTTATCCTGATTTAGAATTAACATAGATGGAATATTATATTTTTTTGCTAATTTTAAATCTTCTATTCCAAAAGTAGGAGCAATATGAACAATACCTGTCCCTTCCTTTGTATTAACATATTCATCTCCTTCTATTATTTGAAAAGCTCTTTCCTTATTTTTATAAGGTTTAAACCATGAAATTAATTGTTCATATCGACTTTTAACTAAATCTTTTCCTTTAATTATACCTATGACGAAATAAGGAATTTTATCTTCTTTTACTTTTACTTTAAAATTATAAAAATCAAAATAATTTGATACAGAATAAAATTTATTAGGTTGTAATATCTTATGAATTAATTTTCTAGCAAAAAGAATATATTCTATTAAATAAGAAGAAGAAAAAAAATTATAAATTTTAACTAAAACATAGTCTATATTCGATCCAATAGCTAAAGCTGTATTAGATGGAAGAGTCCAAGGCGTTGTTGTCCAAGATAACAAAAATAAATTACTTGTTTCTTCTAACAATTCCTGAATTTTTTTTGACAAAGTTTCTTTTTTTACTTTAAATTTTAAAATAGGAGAAATCTGTTCTATTTTTTTATAAGCTCCAGGCATGTTTAACTCATGATGACTTAATCCTGTTCCTGCTGCTGGAGAATAAGGTTGAATAGTATAATCTTTGTACAAAATCTTTTTTTGATAAAGTTTTTTAATCAACCACCATACACTTTCTATATATTTTGTTTTATATGTAATAAAAGAATTCTCCATATCTATCCAATAACCTATCTTATCTGTAAACTCTATCCATTCTTTCATTGATTCTTGAACAAAAGAAAAACAAATTTTGTTATAATCTTTTACACTAATATTTTTCCCTATATCATTCTTAGTTATTCCTAGTTTTTTTTCCACATTGATTTCTATAGGTAAACCGTGAGTATCCCATCCAGCTTTTCTAATCACTTTTTTACCTTTTAATGTATGATATCTTCCGAAAATATCTTTTATAGTTCTTGCTACTATATGATGTAACCCTGGCTTTCCATTCAAAGAAGGAGGACCTTCATATAAGGTATATATGGATATATTTTTATTTTTTTTAGATTGAAAACTTTTTTTAAGAATTTTATTTCTTTTCCAGTATTGATAAATTTCTTTATCTATTTCATTAAGATTCAATGTTTTATATTCTAAAAATTTTATTGACATATTTCAAAAAAAATTTTATCTATTTATTAATAAAACTTTATTTTCATAAAATACCATATTTTACTTTTTTTTCTATCCATAAAACATGATAAATAAAAATAAAAATTCTCATTCAAAAAATGAAGAAACACCATTATTAAAACAATATAATAATATAAAAAACAAATATCCGGATACTATTTTATTATTTCAAGTAGGTGATTTTTATGAAATATTTGGAGATGATGCTGTTAAATGTTCTAAAATACTAGATATAGTTTTAACTAAACGTTCAAATACAATCCATTTAGCTGGTTTTCCTTATCACTCGTTAAATAATTATTTGCCAAAATTAGTAAAATCAGGATGCAGAGTTGCTATTTGTGATCAATTAGAAGAAGCTAAAAAAGGAGGAAAAAATATTGTAAAAAGAGGTGTTATAGAATTAGTTACTCCAGGAATCACTATAAATGAAAGTATTTTACATACTAAATCAAATAATTTTTTGGCTTCTATTTATATAGAAAAAGAAAACTTTGGTTTAAGTTTTTTAGATATTTCCACAGGTGATTTTTTTGTTGTAGAAGATAGAAAAAAAAACATATTGCATTATTTAAAACACTTTAACCCAAGTGAAATTCTTTTTCGTAGAAAAGAAAAAAAATTTTTTGAAAAAATTTTTAAAGAAAAATATTATTCTTTTTTAATGGAAGATTGGATGTTTAATTATTCATACACATATGAAAAATTGATTTCTCATTTTCAGACAAGTTCATTAAAAGGTTTTGGAATAGAAGATTTGAAATTAGGAATCATAGCTTCTGGAGTTATCTTAAGTTATTTATATGAAACAAAACATCATAATATAAAACATATTTCTAGTATCAAAAAAATAAAAAAAGAAGAACACATGTGGATTGATGATTTTACTTTTAAAAATCTAGAAATATTTCATGGTTTAAATAAAAAGGGAGTTACTCTAATAAATATTATTGATAAAACAATAACCCCAATGGGTTGTAGATTATTAAAACATTGGATTTATTTTCCTCTTATTCATATTCATTCTATAAAAAAACGTCATAAAATAGTAGAAGAATTTCTCTCTAATTTTTTTAATCGTTGTTTACTGAAAAAAAAATTAAAAAAAATATATGATATAGAAAGAATTATTTCTAAAATAGCTATTGGAAAAATTACTCCACGTGAAATTTTCACATTACAAAAATCTTTAGAAGCTATTCATGAAATAAGAAAAATTTTACTAATACAAAAATCTAATAATTTATTGGAGATAGGAAAAAAACTTCACAATTGTTTAATTATATCTAATATAATAAAAAAGACTATACATTATGATCCTCCACATCAAATTGATAAAGGTAATATTATTGCAAAAGGATTCTCTAAAGAATTGGATAAAATTCGTCATATATGTTCATCAAAAAAAGAGTATTTAGATAAACTTTGTTCCAAAGAACAAACAAAAACAGGTATATCCAATTTAAAAATTGGATATAACAATATTTTTGGTTATTTCTTCGAAATTAAAAAATCTAAAAAAAAACAAATTCCATCCAATTGGATAAAGAAGCAAACATTAACTAATTCTGAACGATATATCAATGAAGAATTAAAAAATTATGAGGTGCAAATTTTAAATTCTGAACAAAAAATTTTTTCTCTAGAAAAAGAATTATTTCACAACTTAATTCATCAATTATTGAATTATATCAAATTTTTACAACAAAATGCAAAAATAATAGCGGAAATAGATGTTCTTCTTTCTTTTTCTATTTCCGCTTCAGAAAATAATTATGTTAAACCAGATATCAATCATTCCTTTGAATTACATATAAAGGAAGGAAGACACCCAGTTATTGAAAGACAATTCATTTCTAAATCATCATACATTCCAAATGATATTATATTAAATAAATATGATCAACAAATAATGATAATAACAGGACCAAACATGTCTGGAAAATCAGCTATCTTACGTCAAACTGCAATTATCATATTAATGTCCCATATTGGAAGTTTTGTTCCTGCTAAATCTGCAAAAATTTGTTTAATAGATAAGATATTTAGCAGAATAGGGGCTTATGATAATATTTCTCTAGGGGAATCTACATTTATGGTAGAAATGAATGAAACAGCAAATATATTAAATAATATATCTCAAAGAAGTTTTATCATACTAGACGAAATAGGAAGAGGAACAAGTACATATGATGGTATATCTATAGCTTGGGCTATTACAGAATTTTTACATGAAAATTCTTTTAAACCTTTAGCATTGTTTGCTACTCATTATCATGAATTAAATGAAATGAATTTGTTTTATAATAGAATAAAAAACTTTCATCTTTTTATAAAAGAAAAAAATGAAAATATACTTTTTATGAGAAAACTTGTAAGTGGAGGATGTAAACACAGTTTTGGAATTCATGTAGCAAAAATTTCAGGTATGCCTATAAAAATAATTCATAGAGCTTTAAAATTATTAAAATTATTAGATAGTAAAAATAAAATTTTTGAAAAAAAAGAAAAACCTAAAAAAAATTTTTTTCACATGTTTTCTATTATAAAGAAAAAATTTATTAATAGAATAATTAATTCTTTTTATAAAGAACATTCTGAAAAATAAAATTTTTGATATTAAAGTATATATATTTAACTTTCTAGTATTTTACTTTATAAGTACTAAATTCTATTTAAATTAGATTTATTATTGCGAGAATAGCTCAGTTGGTAGAGTACGACCTTGCCAAGGTCGAGGTCGCGGGTTCGAATCCCGTTTCTCGCTTTTTAAATTTTTTAAAAATCCGGGTGGTGGAACTGGTAGACACACAGGACTTAAAATCCTGTGATCTTTAAGATCGTACGGGTTCAAATCCCGTCCCGGGTATTCTTTTTTTTTATGAATCATAATTAAAATAATTAGTAGATTCTTTAGTAATACTTACACTATGTGGATGGTTTTCTTTTAATCCGGAATTAGTTATTCTTACAAATTTTCCATTTTTCATTAATTCTTGAATAGAGGAAACTCCACAGTAACCCATACCTGAACGTATTCCTCCACATACTTGATAAATAACGTCTTTCATTTTTCCTTTGTAAGGAACTCTAGCCTCTATTCCTTCTGGTACCGTTTTTTCGTTAAATTGAAAATAACGATCTTTGCTTCCTCTTTTCATAGCAACTAAAGATCCCATTCCTACATAAGTTTTAAATTTTCTTCCCTGAAAAATAATTTCTTCTCCCGGAGCTTCTTCTGTACCGGCGAATAAACTTCCAATCATGACACAACTAGCTCCGGCTGCTATAGCTTTTACTACATCACCTGAATATCTAATTCCACCATCGGAAATAACATTTACATTTTTAGTCTTAGCATACTCATATACATCATTTATAGCTGTTATTTGAGGCATTCCTACTCCAGCTATTACTCTTGTTGTACAAATAGAACCAGATCCTATTCCTACTTTTAAAATATTAGATCCAGCATCTATTAAATCTTTTGCTGCTTTCATAGTAACTATATTTCCAGCTAATAATACAATTTTAGGAAAAAAACTTTTAATGGTTTTTATCATTTTTAATACACTCATAGTATGCCCATGTGCTGAATCTATAGAAATTAAATCTGCTCCTACTTTTACTAAAGATTCAACTCTTTCCAAGGTATTTTTGTCTATTCCTATTGCTGCTCCTACACGAAGACGTCCTCTATCATCTTTACATGCATTTGGATACTCTATTAGGTTATCTATATCTCTAATGGTTATTAAACCTACAAGTCTCTTAAAATTATCTATAATAGGTAATTTTTCTATTCTTTCTTTTAATAAAATTTTTTTCGCTTCTTCCAGTGTTATATCTTTTTTAGATGTGATTAATTTCTCTTTTGTCATCACATTCTCAACTGAGGTTTCTAAATCTAAACGATATTTAATATCTCTATTCGTTATAATTCCTACTAAAGTTTTATCTTCTTCTATAACAGGAAGTCCAGAAATATGATATTTTTTCATAAGATATTGAGCATCTCTAAGTGTAGAACACCTAGATAATGTAATAGGATCATCTATCATTCCACTTTCACTCCTTTTAACTTTATAAAGTTCTTCAGATTGATCTTTTATATTCATATTTTTATGAATAATCCCCATTCCTCCTTCTCTAGCTATGGAAATAGCTAGAGAAGATTCTGTTACAGTATCCATTGCCGCACTGATTATAGGTATATTTAACGTAATTTCCGATGTAAGAAATGTATTAAGAGAAACATCTGATGGTATAACAGAAGAAAAAGAAGGAACAAGTAAAACATCATCAAAAGTTAAAGCTTCTTTTATAATTTTTTTATTTAAAGACATATTATTAAATTTTTTATATAAAAATATAAATGAATTTTTATTTGTAGAAATAGATAAAAAAATTATAACATCCTTATTATCAAAATAAAATATACATAATCAAATAAAAGATAAATATATTTATCTTCTATAAACAATCAAAAATCCGATAATAATATATTTTTTCATTCCGAATTTTTATATAAATTTGTTCAGAATATGTTATAACTGAAATACTATTGATTATGATGAAAAAATTAAGAATCACAGTCACCACTATTTTTTTAGCAATATTTTTATTAACAAGTAGTTGTAATAACAAATCTAAAAACGAAAATAGCTCTCCTTCTACAGAAGAAGAAAAAGCAGCAAATAGCAATGAAAATCAATCAAATTCAACGACGGATACTCCTCCTTCATCTGCTGCTAATACACCTAATGAGGAAGACTCTTCAAATTCAAAAAATGAGGATTCTACGTCTTCTAAAGAGAAGGATAATAAGGTGAATACAGAAGAAAATGACAAAAAACAATAAATTTTTATTGAAAAACAAAAAAATAAGCAAGAATGATGAATTATCTCAATCTTGCTTATTCTAATTTTTTTTAAAGACTTTTAACTCTAGCCTTTTTTCCTTTAAATAATCGAAAATAATAAATTTTCGATCTTCGAACTTTTCCTTTTTTATTTACTATTATTTTTTTTAAATTAGGTTGATTAAAAATAAATATACGCTCCACTCCTATTTCTCCACTCATTTTTCGAACAGTAAAAGTTTTAGTTAAACCTTTTCCTTTTTTTTTTATAACTATTCCTTTAAAAGATTGTACTCTTTTTTTTTCTCCTTCTCTAATTTCAAAGAAAATAGTGATAGAATCCCCAGATTTAAATGGTGGAAAATGATTTTTTTTTATATATTTTTTTTCTATACTTTCTATTAAATTTTTTTCTGACATATTAATTATTATTTTTTAATTCATATAGAATTTTTTTTGTCAGTAAATTTAACCTCTTTTTTGAAAAGCTTTCTATATGTAATCGAATGATATTTTCAGTATTGGATTTTCTAATATGTATCCATTCATTATTTAGAAAAAATATTTTAATTCCATCTTCTAAGTTCATATCCTCTCTTTTATATTTATTTTTTATTTTTTCCAAAATTTTTTCTATTTCTTGATTAGAAGAAAATTTAATTTTCTTTTTTGACATAACATAATTAGGATATTTCTTTTTTAATTCAGTTAAAGAAATTTTAGAAAATTTAGCTAAATAAGTTAAAAATAAAGCAATCCCAACTAAGGCATCTCTTCCGTAACGTAAATCTGGATATATGATTCCTCCATTTCCTTCTCCTCCGAATATAGCATGAACTTCCTTCATTTTTTTCACGACATGAACTTCCCCAACGGATGTAGAATAATAAGAAGCTCCTATTTTATTAGATAAATCTCTTAAAGCATTAGATGATGAAAAAGTAGAAACAATAGGTCCTATTTTATTTTTTAAAATATAATCGGCAATAGATACTATTGTATATTCTTCTCCAAAAAATCTTCCATTTTCACAAATAAAAACAACTCTATCTACATCAGGATCAACGGAAATTCCTAAATCGGCTTTTACTTCCGGTACTCTCTTACAAATTTCTTTTAAATTTTTTTCAATAGGTTCTGGATTATGAGTAAAATCACCATTTGGATCACAATACATTTTCATTACATCTTTCACTCCCAATGATTTTAAAAGAAGAGGAATAGCAATCCCTCCAGTAGAATTAATCCCATCTACAACTATTTTGAATCTAGCTTTTTGAATAATATTTTTATCTACTAAAGGTAAAGTTAAAATCAACTCTATATGCTTCAAAATATAATTTTCTTTATATATAGAATTTCCGATTTTTCTAAAAGGAACAAAATGAAAATATTTTTTATCTACTATAGAAGAAAATTTTTTAAAATCTTTTTCAGATAAAAATTCTCCTTTAGAATTAAACATTTTTAATCCATTCCAACTCTTTGGATTATGACTTGCTGTTAACATTATTCCACCATCGGCTTTCTCATTTAGAATAGCTATTCCAACAGTTGGTGTCGTAGATAATCCAATATCAATTACATTAACTCCAAGACTTTGAAAAGTAATAATCAAAAATTTTTGAAAAATAGAGGATGATATACGTCCATCTCTTCCTAAGATAACTGTATACTTCTTTTTTTTATATTTTCTTTTCATCCAAGAAACATATCCTGCTGAAAATTTTATAATTTCTATAGGAGAAAAACCATCCCTTCCTCCTAAAGTCCCTCTTATTCCAGATAAAGATTTTACAAGTATCAAAAATTAATTGGATTTTATATAAAAAAAATTAATTTTTCGAATCACTCAAATTTTATTTGAGCGTTTTTTTTTAAATAAAAAAAGAAAAAAAATAATACAAAAACATATTAATAATAATTAAATGAATTAACAATATTGATATAATGTCCAGACTCTTTTAAAAGTCTCATTTTATTTAATGATAAACAATCTGTTTTTTAACAAAAAAAAACAGAAATAGTTCTGTAACAAAGATAAATAAAACTATTTAAAATACAAACCGTTACTTAATAAAATTAATAATTTTCATCTTTTTTATCTTTAAAGAAATTTTTTTCATAATCTTCCTCCCATTCTAAAGAAGGTTTTTTCTTTTTATCAAGATCTATAAACTTTGCCTGATTACTTATAAACTCCAATCTAAATTTACCTAAACTTCCATTTCTATGTTTAGAAACTATAATTTCTGCTTGACCATAACAAGATTCATTATCTTCTGTATCCCAGTTATTAAATCCATAATATTCAGGTCTATAAAGAAACAAAACAATATCTGCATCTTGTTCTATCGCTCCAGACTCTCGTAAATCAGATAATAACGGTCTTTTGCTTCCTCCTCTTGTTTCTACTGCTCTAGATAATTGAGATAACACTATTATAGGTACATCTAATTCTTTAGCTATAGATTTTAAACTACGAGAAATAATGGATATTTCTTGTTCTCTATTAATCAATTTTGTTCCAAGATTACCATGAGTCCCCATTAATTGCATATAATCTATCATAATTATCTTCACTCCGTGTTGTGATATAAAACGACGACATTTAGCTCTTAAATTAAAAATGGATAAAGAAGGAGTATCATCTATAAACAATGGAAGACTTTTTAAATTATTGGTTTTATCTATTAATATTTTCCAATCTAAATCAGTAAGTCCTCCAACCCTCAATTTTTCTGATGGAATTCCAGTTTCCGAAGACATTAATTTAGTTATTAATTGTATAGACGACATTTCTAATGAAAAAACAACAACAGGTACTTTTTGTTTAACAACTATATTTCTAACCATAGATAACATAAAAGTTGTTTTTCCCATTCCAGGTCTAGAAGCAAGTACAATCAAATCTGAATTTTGCCATCCTGATATCAATTTATCCATTTTACAAAAACCAGAAGGAATTCCACTCATTCCTTTTTTATCTACCTCTTTTATTCTATTTAGGGCTCTAACTATAATAGATTGAGTTGTTTCATATTTTTTCGTTCTTAAATATTTTTGACTTATTTCAAAAATACTAGACTCTGCTTTATCTAGAAGCTCAAAAACATCGGTACTTTCATCATAACAATTTTCTATAATATCTGATGATATACTTATCAATTTTCTTAAAATAAATTTTTGTTGTACTATACGACTATGATATTCTATATGTGCAGAAGAGACAACTTTTTGTGTTAATTTTATAAGATACAATTCTCCACCAGCCATTTCTAATTTTCCAACTTTACGAAGTTGACTAGATATAGTATAAAGATCAACAGGTTTAGAATTATGATATAAATATTGAACAGAACGAAATATTTCTTGATGTTCTTTCTTATAAAAAACTTCAGGAAAAAGGATGTCTATCACTTCATCTAATCCCTTTTTATCTATCATAATAGAACCTATTATAGCTTCTTCCAAATCTAATGCTTGAGGTGGAATTTTAACGTTTTCTAAATCAGAAGAAAATTTTCCGTTTCTGTTATTTGGAATTAAATGATTTGTTTCTCTCATACAATTTCTTATTCATAATAGAGTGAGTGATTAACTTTATTATCTATTAAAAGCTATCATTAAAAAAACCTATAGCAATATACTTATTTTTTCTATCTATAATAAGTTCTTCTTCTCTTATAGATGATAATTCTTTATAATACGTTATTACTTTTTTTTTAATAATTTGATAAGCTTTTTCTGGACAAAAATGAGCTCCACCTAAAGGTTCTTTAATAACCTCATCTACAAGATTTAACTGATACATATCCTCTGCCGTTAATTTTAACGATTCTGCTGATTTTTCTTTATTTTTCCAATTTCCCCAAAGAATAGTAGAACAACTTTCAGGTGAAATAACAGAATACCAAGAATTTTCCATCATAGAAACTTTATCTCCTATACCAATACCTAAAGCACCTCCACTAGCCCCCTCTCCTATAATGAGGACTATAATAGGAACTTTAATAGACATCATTTCATAAATATTTTTTCCAATAGCTTCTCCTTGACCTCGTTCTTCTGCTTCTATTCCTGGAAATGCTCCTGGAGTATCAACAAAAGAAACTATCGGTTTACGAAATTTTTCTGCTAATTTCATAAGACGTAAAGCTTTTCTATATCCTTCAGGATTAGGCATACCAAATCTTCTATATTGTCTATCCTTCGTATTTTTACCTTTTTGTGTACCTATAAACATAAATGTATTTTTTCCTATTTTTCCAAATCCACCCACTATAGCTTTATCATCTCCAATATAACGATCTCCATGAAGCTCAATAAAAGAATTTTTTTCTGTAATAGAATAAATATAATCTAAAGTATAAGGTCTATTTGGATGTCTAGATAATTGAACTCTTTGCCAAGGTGTAAGTTTACTATGTAATTTCTTAATAGTCACTTCCAATTTACGTTTCAATTGAAAACAAACTTCTTTCATATCTATACCACTCTTTTTTTCTATCATCAAACAATTGATATATTGATCATATATTTCTTGTATAGGTTTTTCAAAATCCAAATACTCCATATTAAAAAAAAGATTGAATATACTCTTTATTCATAAAAGAAATATGTTCTGTTGATATTCCTTTTGGACAGTCTATTTCACAGGATTGTGTATTAGTACAATTACCAAAACCTTCTTCATCCATTTTTTTTACCATATTTAATACACGTTGTTTTCTTTCTATTTTACCTTGTGGTAATAAAGAAAATTGAGCTATTTTAGCTGAAACAAACAACATAGCAGATCTATTTTTACATGCAGCAACACATGCTCCACAACCTATACATATAGCAGCATCAAAAGCTTTATCAGCTTTATCTTTCGGAATAGGAATTAGATTTCCATCTATAGTTTTTCCAAATGTATTTACAGAAATAAATCCTCCAGATATAATGATTCTATCCAAAGAAGATCTATCAACTACAAGATCCTTAATAACAGGAAAAGGTTTGGCCCTCCATGGTTCTATATATATTACTTCTCCATTATTAAAATGACGCATATGTAATTGACAAGTAGTAACTAAATTTTCAGGACCATGAGGTCTTCCATTAATATATAAAGAACACATACCACAAATACCTTCACGACAATCATGATCGAAAGAAATAGGAATTTCTTCTCTTTTAGATAAAATTTGATTGTTTAATAAATCTAACATTTCTAAAAAAGAACTATCTGGAGATATATTATAAACTTTGTAAGTTTTAAATTTTCCCGTATTTTCAAAACATCCTTGTCTCCAAATTTTCAATACAAAATTAAGTGAACTTTTCATGATGATATTTTTTCATTTATAAGAACGTGATTGTACTTTAACAAAGTTAAAAGTTAACTTTTCTTTATGATGGATCTCTTCACTAATTGATTTTTCCTCTTTATATTCCCATAAAGAAACATGTTTATAATGATTATCATTACGAATTGCTTCCCCCTCTATTGTCTTATATTCATCTCTAAAATGACTTCCACAAGATTCTTTTCTATTTAATGCATCTATAGCTATCAGTTCTCCTAATTCTAGAAAATCAGCAACACGTCCTGCTTTTTCTAGTTCTGAATTAAATTCACTATCCTTTATAATATTTCCTGGAATAAAAACATTGTTCCAAAAATCATTACGGAGTTCTTGTATCTTTTTTATAGCTTTATTCAATCCATTTTTATCTCTACTCATTCCAACATATTTCCACATAATATTTCCAAGTTTTTTATGGAAAAAATCAACAGATATTTTACCATGATTAGAAAATAATTTCTGAATTCTTTCTCTTACTTTTTTTTCCGACTTATGAAATTCCTGATGTTTTACAGATACAATATCTTTTTTACCTCTTTTTATATATCTAGATAGATAATCTGCTATAGTATATGGAAGAATAAAATAACCATCAGCTAAACCTTGCATTAATGCAGATGCTCCTAGACGATTAGCTCCATGATCAGAAAAGTTCGCTTCTCCTATAACATAACAACCTTTTACAGAAGACATTAAATTATAATCTACCCATAAACCTCCCATAGTATAATGAATAGCAGGATAAATTTTCATAGGTGTTTCATATGGATTTCTATTTGTAATTTTTTCATACATATGAAATAAATTACCATATTTAGAATCTATAACCTCTTTACCATATTTCATAATAATTATATGGCTAGATTTTTTTATTCCAACTTCATGTAATTTTTCTTTTCCATATTTTTCTATAGAAGTGTTAAAATCTAAAAAAACACCTTCTTTATTTTCATTATTTTCTATCCCAAAACCTTTATCACAACGTTCTTTTGCTGCTCTTGATGCTACATCTCTTGGAACTAGATTTCCAAATGAAGGATATCTCCTTTCAAGATAATAATCTCTTTCTTCTTCTTTTATATCTTCAGCTTGTTTCTTTCCTTCTCGTATAAGAATAGCATCTTCTATCTTTTTTGGAACCCATATCCGACCATCATTTCTCAAAGACTCTGACATTAATGTTAATTTAGATTGAAAATCTCCATGTATAGGAATACAGGTAGGATGTATTTGAGTAAAACAAGGATTTGCAAAAAAACCTCCTTTTTTATGAACTCTCCATATAGCACTAGCGTTTGATCCCATAGCGTTAGTTGATAAAAAAAATACATTTCCATATCCACCAGAAGCTATTATTATAGCATGTGCAACATGACGTTTTATTTCTCCAGAAATAAGATTCCTAGATATTATTCCTCTAGCTTCTCCATCTATAATTACTAAATCTAACATTTCATGACGGTTATACATTTTTATTTTACCTTTTCCTATTTGTCTTGACATAGCGGAATAACAAGCGAGCAATAACTGTTGTCCAGTTTGTCCTTTGGCATAAAAAGTTCTTGATACTTTTGTTCCACCAAAAGATCTGTTTTCAAGATAACCAGCATAGTCACGAGCAAATGGAACACCTTGAGCTACGCATTGATCTATAATATTGGAAGATATTTCAGCTAAACGATATACATTCGCTTCACGAGATCTATAATCTCCTCCTTTTATGGTATCATAAAAAAGTTGATAGATAGAATCATTATCTCCTTTGTAATTTTTAGCAGCATTAATCCCACCTTGAGCCGCAACAGAATGAGCTCTTCTGGGAGAATCTTGAAAACAAAAAACTTTCACTTGATATCCTAGTTCAGCTAAACTAGATGAAGCAGATGCTCCAGAAAGGCCTGTTCCAATTACAATAATCTCTAGATTAGATCTATTATTAGGAGAAATTAAATCCAAATTAGATTTATGATGTCTCCATTTATCACTTAATGGACCATTTGGTATTTTTGAATCTAATTTCAAATAATTATTATTTTGATTACACATAAAAATTAATGAAAAAAAAACCAGATAGCAATAATGCAAAAACCAAAACAAACAAACCAAAAATAAAAAAAACCTAACTTACGTATCCAAAATAATCTTTTTTTATTGGAAAGGCCTATTGATTGAAAAGAGGATTGAAAACCATGATTTAAATGAAAGCCTAAAACAAAAAAAGAAAAGACATATATAAATGTATATATAGGATTTTTAAACAAAGATATAACTAAAACATAATCTGAAACATGTTTATATTTCATAGGAATCATGAAGTTCATTAAATGAATAATTAAAAAACAAAGGATTAAAAATCCTGTATAAATCATTGTTCTGCTTCCGAAAGAAGAAGTCGTATTTTTGATAGCGTAATCAATATTTCCCTTTGATTTATTATTCCTTATGTGTAATAAAAATCCAAATATTATATGAATAATAAATCCTGAAGCAAGAACATACTCTAATATTTTCACTAAAATATTCCTCCTCATAAAAGACACTGCATTATTAAATGATTCTTCTCCATAAAAAAGACAAAGATTTACACTTAAATGTAATAACAAAAATGACATAAGGAAAATTCCTGTAACAGCCATAATTGTTTTTTTACCAATAGAAGATTTAATAAATCTAGAATGAATCATCTATTAATTTTTGTATCTTTATCAAAGATATTTTTTTTTTGAAAAATTATCAATTTTTTATTTTTTTAAGAGCATCTATTAACATATTTATATCTTTTTTTTCATTAAAAATACCAAAAGAAATTCTTACAGGAGTTACTTTTTTTAACAAAAATTTATCTTTTGTTATCTCCTTAATTACATGAGATATCTCTTTTAAATTATTAGAATGACATGAACTTCCTTTGGAGATAGCAATACCCATTAGATCTAAATGAAAATAAAATAGATGATCCTTTTTAGGAAAAAAAAAATTTAGGATATTAGGAAGGCTTTGATCCATAGAATCAGATAATCCATTAAAAATTATGCTTGGTATAATTTTTTTCAATTCTGAAATACAATAAGTTTTTAAATTTCTTATTTTTTTCTTATAATTTTGAAAATTATCACAAGATAAACGTAAAGCTTCCGACATCCCTGCAATTCCATAAATATTTTCCGTACCTGAACGAAAACCGAATTCGTGACTACCTTTTCTTATTAAGAATAATTTTATTTTTTTCATTACCTTTTTTCTAATAAAAATAAAACCAATTCCTTTAGGACCATAGAATTTATGTGCACTAGCAGTAGCAAAATCAAAAGGTGATTTTTCCATGTTAAAAGAATAATTTCCAATAACTTGAATTGTATCCGAATGAAAATATGCATTATATCTTTTACAAAGAAACCCTACTTTATCAATATCTAATAAATTTCCTATTTCATTATTAGCATACATTAGACTAACAAGCTTTTTTTTTGAATAATTTCTTTTCAATATCATTTCAAGATGATTTAAATCTATAACCCCTTTTTCTTGTATTCGAACTAATTCTAAATTAACTATATCCCTGTTTACAAACTCTAAAACGGTTTTCAATATAGATTCATGTTCTAAAGGAGAGGTTATAATATTATGAATATTCAAGTTTATAATAGAATATTTCAAAACAATATAATTAGCTTCTGTTCCACCAGAAGTGAAAATAATTTCTGATGGATATGCATTTATATTTTTTGCTATTTTTATTCTAGATTCTTCTATTATAGAACGAGCTTCTCTTCCATAACTATGTTGTACAGAAGATGGATTTCCAAATGAATTTTTTAATGTTTTCAGCATTACTTTTATTACTTCATTTCTTACAGGAGTAGTAGATGCATTATCTAAATAAGCTCTTTTCATAAAAGATAAAATAGATTTTACTTGTTTTTATTAAAAATATTTTAATTTCCTAATTTTTTATAATATACTCGTTATTAATTTTGTATATCTTACTATGTTATTAATATAGTACTTTATTCATGATTATTTACATGATTTTTTTTGTTTTAAAATGTTATTAAAATGTCTATTTTATTTTTATTTAAATTGAGTAAATATGATGAAAATAAATGTTGTAGTTTGGCTTTTAATGGGGCTTATGATTGGATTTATCACATGTTATTTTTTTGTAAAAAAAACAATATTGAAAAAATATATTCAATTATTAGAAAAAACTAATATTAAAGTAAAAAAAATTATAAAAAACGCAGAAAAAGAAGGGGAAACCATCAAAAGAAAAAAAATATTTCAAGCAAAAGAAAAGTTTACAGAACTTAAGTCTAAACATGAAAAAAATATTCATCTTAGAGAAAAAAAAATAGTAGATACAGAAAAGAAAACAAAAGAAAAAAAAATTAGACTATCCAAAGAAATTGAAATTTATTTTCAAAGAAATCATCGTTTAGAAAATCAAATACACGATTATGAAAAAAAATTCAAAATTCTTCAAAGAAAAAAAGAAAATTTTCATAACGTTCATTTAAAACAAATAGAATTACTTGAAAAAATATCTAATTATTCCTCTGAAGAGGCAAAAAATAAATTAATAGAAAAACTTAAAGAAGAAGCTAAAATAAAAGCACAAGCACATATACAAAATATTATAGAAGAAACGGAACTAACTGCAAAAATAAAAGCTAGAAAAATAATTATTCAAGCTATTCAAAGACTAGGGACAGAACAAGCTGTAGAAAACGCTGTTTCTGTTTTTCATATAGAATCAGATGATGTTAAAGGTCGAATTATTGGAAGAGAAGGTAGAAATATAAGAGCTCTAGAAAAAGCAACAGGTGTAGATATTATAGTAGATGATACACCAGAAGCTATCCTTTTGTCTTGTTTTAATCCAATAAGAAGAGAAGTAGCCAGGTTATCCCTTCACAAATTAATAATAGACGGACGTATACACCCAGCAAAAATTGAAGAGATAGTAGAAAAAACAGAAAAACAAATAGAAGAAGAAATAATAGAAATCGGAAAAAAAAATATTATTGATTTAGGAATACATGGAATACATCCAGAATTAATTAGAATGATAGGAAAAATGAAATATCGATCATCTTATGGACAAAATCTATTACAACATTCTAAAGAAGTCTCAAATTTATCAGGAATATTAGCTTCAGAATTAGGATTAAATTCTAAATTAGCTAAACGTGCAGGTTTATTACATGATATAGGAAAAGTACCAGAAAAAGAATCAGAATTTCCTCATGCTATTTTAGGAATGCAATGGGCTGAAAAATATGGAGAAAATATAGAAGTTTGTAATGCAATAGGATCTCATCATGATGAAATAGAGATGAAAAATCTTATATCTCCTATTATTCAAATATCAGATTCAATTAGTGGGGCTCGACCTGGAGTAAGAAGAAATTCTTTTGAATCTTATTCTAAGAGATTAAAAAATTTGGAAAACTTAGCTTTAAGTTTTAAAGGGGTTAATAAAGCTTTTGCTATACAGGCGGGAAGAGAATTAAGGGTTTTAGTAGAAAGCGAAAAAATAGATGATAAAAAAGCCTTTCAATTATCTTTTGATATAACAGAAAAGATAAAAAATGAAATGACTTATCCCGGACAAATAAAAGTAACCGTCATACGAGAAACTAGAGCCGTACAAATAGCCAGATAAAAAAAATAAAAAATTATGAAAGATTCTATTACTTCATTTATTGATAAATATTTTTTACATTTTAATGCTTTAGCCTTGTCAGAAGCTTCTAAAGCTTATAAAGCTCACATTGAAAATGGAGGAAAAATGATGATTACATTAGCAGGAGCTATGAGCACTGCAGAATTAGGAAAAATATTAGCTGAAATGATAAGAAAAGATAAAGTTCATATCATTTCTTGTACCGGAGCTAATCTGGAAGAAGATATTCTGAATTTAATAGCCCATTCTCATTATAAAAAAATTCCTAATTATAGAGATTTAACACCGGATGAGGAGGTCGTTTTTTTAAAAAAAGGATTTAATAGAATTACGGACACATGCATTCCAGAAAAACAGGCTTTTAAATTGTTACAAAATAACATTTTCAATATTTGGAATAGGGCTAAGAAAAGCTCAAAAAGATATTTTCCACATGAATATATTTATCAATTATTATTGGAAAATACTTTAGAACCATATTATAATATTTCTTCAAAAGAAAGTTGGGTATTAGAATCTGCAAAAAAAAATCTTCCAATTGTTGTTCCAGGTTGGGAAGATAGTAGCTTAGGTAATATTTTTACTTCATATTGTATAAAAAAAATATTTCAACCTAATCTTGTTAAAAATGGAATAGAATATATGATTTATTTGGCTAAATGGTATCAGAAAGTATCCAAAAAAAATAAAATAGGTTTCTTTCAGATAGGTGGGGGTATATCAGGAGATTTTCCAATCAGCGTTGTTCCCATGTTATCGCAAGATATAGGATGCAAATATACACCTTTATGGGCTTATTTTTGTCAAATTTCTGATTCAACAACAAGTTATGGGTCTTATTCAGGAGCTATTCCAAATGAAAAAATTACCTGGGGGAAACTAAACAAAGAAACACCTAAATTTATTATTGAATCGGATGCAACCATTGTTGCTCCATTAATTTTTTCCTACATACTTAATATGTAATTATATAATATATTTGTATGAAAAAAATACTTGATTTACAATGAATAATTTTTATGATCTTGTAGTTATCGGATCTGGTCCTGGAGGTTATATTTCTGCTATTCGAGCTAGTCAACTAGGACTTCGCACTGCTATTATTGAAAAATATAAAGACCTAGGTGGAACATGTTTAAATATAGGATGCATTCCTTCCAAAACACTTTTGTATTCTTCTAAATATTTTTTTTTAGCTAAAAATTATTATTCATCACATGGAATTTTTTTTGAAAATCTATCTTTAGATTTTATAAAAATGATGGAAAGAAAAAATAATATAATAAAAAGGATAAATAATGGTATAAAATATCTAATGAAAAAAAATCATATTGATTTATATAATGGATTAGCTTCTTTTAAAAAAAAGAAAGGAATTATCTCTATCACAGATGAAAATTTTTTGAAAGAAAAAAAAGAAGTTTTATACAAAAATTGTATCATAGCAACAGGATCTAAACCTTTAAGTTATCCATCTCAAAATTTTAATCACAAAAAAAAAATTATTTCATCTACAGAAGCTCTTTCTCTAGATAAAATTCCAAAAAAATTAATAGTAATAGGGGGAGGAGTTATAGGATTAGAATTAAGTTCATTATTCCATCAGTTAGGAAGTCACGTTACAATTATTGAGTCTATGGATAGAATTATTTTCAATATGGATAATTCTTTAAGTATTGAAATGAAAAAAATATTCAAAAAATATTCCATTCAAATAGAAACTTCTTCAATTGTAAAAAAGATAATTACATTAGAAAATAATGAAGTGTTAGTTCTCATTGAGAATAAAAATAACGGAAAAGAAACAAAATATGTTGGAGATTTTTGTCTTATTTCAATTGGAAGAATCCCATATACAAAAAATCTTGGATTAGATAATTTAGGAATAAAAACAGATAAAAAAGGATTTATTACAGTTAATGATTCACTACAAACATCAGAAGAAAATATATATGCTGTAGGAGATGTTATAGGAGGTAAAATGCTGGCACATAAAGCAGAAGAAGAAGGTTTATATGTTGCGGAATTATTAGCTGGAAAAAAACCAAACAAACCTAATTATAATTTAATTCCATCCGTAATATACACTTATCCGGAAGTATCTAGTGTTGGAGATACAGAAGAAGAAGTTAAAGAAAAAAAAATAGAATATAATAAAGGTATTTTTCCTAATAAAATATTAGGAATAGCTCTTGCTAATGGGAATACAGATGGTTTTGTAAAAATCTTATCCAATAAAAAAACAGATGAAATATTAGGAGTTCATATGATAGGAAGTCATGTTTCAGACATGATTATGGAGGCTACTATAGCTATGGAATTTAGAGCTTCTTCAGAAGATATATATAGGATTTGTCATCCTCATCCAACCTATAGTGAAGCTTTTAAAGAATCAGCTTTACTTAATTTTGAAGGACAATCTATACACATGTAAAAATCACCACACTATAGGTTTTTTTCCATGATGAATTAAAAATTTATTAGCATTTAAAAAATGTTTAGACCCTAAAAAACCTAAATTAGCGGAAAATGGTGAAGGATGTGAAGTTTTCAAGATATAATGATTGTTATTAGCATTAATTAAAAATGCTTTTTTCTTTGCAAAAGTACCCCACAACAAAAAAATAACATTTTTTTTTTATTTGAAATGATTTGAATAATTTTATCTGTAAAAATTTCCCATCCTTTATCTTTATGAGATCTTGGAATACCTTCTCTTACAGTTAGAATAGAGTTAAGCAATAATACTCCTTGTTTAGCCCAACGAATTAAGGAACCACTTTTTGGTAATGATTTTTTTCCGGGAAAACAATTGCTAACTTCTATAAAAATATTTTTTAAAGTAGGAGGAAACAAAATTCCATCGGGAACAGAAAAAGATAAACCGTCAGCTTGATGATCCCTGTAATATGGATCTTGTCCTATGATGACTATTTTTAATTTATTGAAAGAACAATAATGAAAGGATGAAAAAATATTATTTTTGTTTGGAAAACAAATATGATTTTTATATTCATTTTTCAAAAAGATTAATAATTTTTTAAAATAATTCTGATTAAACTCAGATTTAATAATAAATCTCCAATTATCATTTTTTTCCATAAAAAAAATATAATTTTATCATCTTATCAAATAACAATACAATAATCATTGTATAATAATGATCCCTTATTTTTATCTTAATGAAGAATTTTCATGTAAAAATATTTTCTTCTGAAGGAGTTCTTCTTTAGATTCTAAAGTATTTGGTATACAACAATTTACTGGGCAAATACTGACACATTGTGGTTCATCATAGAAATCTACACATTCTGTACATTTTTCTTCTACTATAAAATAGAAATCATTTTCCTTTGGTTCATGAAAAAGATTAGGATCTATAAGTAATTTTATATTCTTTCTTTTTAAAGATGTTCCATCAGACATTCTCCATTTTATACCTCCTTCATAAATAGCATTGTTTGGACATTCAGATTCACAAGCTCCACAATTAATACACTCTTCTGTGATTTTTATAGACATTTGTTTAATTGTTTAAATTAATATTAAAAAAATGAATACATTAATTCGAACTTTTGATAAGTTAGGTTTTTTACTTAAAGAATTTAAGGAATTTTATACAGAAAAAAATAATTTTTCTGAATCTAAAAAAAATTTTTTTTTATTCATGAATTATTTGAAAAAAATATCTGATAAAAATACTTGGTTTAGAATAGAAGATCTATTGATAACCATTGAAGAATGGAGTATTTTGTTGAGAATTGAAAGGTTAGAAGAATGGATAAATAAATATTCCTTCGAAAAAAAGAAAAAAAAAACTGTTTTAGTTATAATGCCCGGAAATATTCCAATAGCAGGATTCCATGATTTTTTATGTGTTATTTTATCAGGACATCGTATTTTAATAAAATTATCTAAAGAAGATGATTTATTATTTCCTTTTTTATGTAATATAATTACTTATATAAATCCATCATTAAAAAAAATGATAAAATTTTCAAAAAATTTTTCAAAAGAAAAATATGATATCGTTATAGCAAGCGGAAGCACTAATACAGCTCGTTATTTTGAATACTATTTCAGAGATTATCCTCTTTTACTTAGAAAAAGTAGAACCTCTATAGCTATTTTACAAGGGGACGAAAGTAATAAAGATTTGGTTTCTTTAACAAAGGATATATTAACTTATTCTGGAAGAGGATGTAGAAATGTAGGAAAAATATTTGTTCCTAACAATTATGACTTTCGTTTACTATTAGTAAATATGACATCTTCTTATATAATGAAAAATCCTAAATACGTTAACAATTATAATTATTATCATTCTATTTATACTATGAATAATATTCCAATGAAAAAAAATAATATTATTATTTTAATAGAAAATAAAAAATTATTTAGCCCTATTTCCGTTATTTATTATGAATTTTATTCAAATCTAAATAAATTAAAAAATAATATCTCTAATAATAGAGAACATTTACAATGTATCGTATCAAAAAATATTTTTCCATATGAAACTTACTTCGGAAATACCCAATATCCTAATTTACTAAATTATTCAGATGGTTTTGATACTATGAAATTTATCAATCAATAATAGACGATCAAAACGATTTAAATTTTTTTATAAAAAAAAACTTTATCTTTTCCTAAATAAAAATATTTTATAATCTTTCCATTAATTAAAGGAGAATGTATCCCTTTTTTTAAAAAGAAATGAAAAATAAAAATTCTAGATTCATCCCAATAATTATTTTTTATAAAACTATTTAAAGTTTTTTGATCTCCTTCTACAATTAAGGATAAAATATTTTTTTTATATAAATAATTTATAATATCCTTTATTTTATCTCTATTAAAAGAGATTTGAACAAAGTTTATATTTGTTTTATTTTCTTTCTTTTTTTTTGTAAAAACTATTGTTTCTTTTTTTTCTTTTAAAGAAAATGTAGAGATTTTTAAATCTCTATCTAATATAATTCTAATAGAATTATTTCCAAAATATTTATAATCAATTAATTGATTATCATTTAATAATGATTCTCCTTCTACTAAAAAACTATCTTCTTCAGTCCTCCATTTAAAATTTAATTGTCTAGAAAAAGAAATATTTTTAACCATAGGAAAATCTGTTTTTTTTTTCATAAAAGAATACATAAAACCATTATAACTTTGACCCCATTTTAATATGATATAAGGTCTCTTTTTTTCATGAAAAGAAAAAAAACGTTTATTTAAAATACGACACTGATTTTCTAATAAATTTTCTATTACTTCTATTCCAAAATATTTTAACTTTTTTATTCCTAATCCTGCATTTTTTTTACAAGGATTTTTTATTCCTATCACAACCCTAGGTATCTCATTTCTAATGATTAAGTCAATACAAGATAAATTATTATTAACATAATAACATGGTTCTAATGTTACATAAAGAGTAGATTTAGTTAACAATGATTTATGTTTTACCCTATTAATCGCTTCAATTTCTGCATGATCTCTTCCTCTATACCATCCTTCTGATATAATATATCCATCCTTTTCTATAACACATCCAATCATAGGATTAGGACTAGTGTATCCTAATCCATTTTTTGCTATTTGAATAGCCCTTTGCATAAAGAAATTTTTTTTCATTTCTAAGAATTCCAAATTTTCCAAGATTCTTCCGCTTGAACATGTAACATTTCTAATCCATTTCGAATCATAGAACCCTTTTCTTCTCCTTTTCTTAAGAATAAAGTTTTGGAAGGATTATAAACTAAATCATAAAAGTAATGTTGAGAAGAGATATATTGGTATGGCAATAATGGACATGAATTGATTGATGGATAAGTTCCCAAAGGGGTACAATTAATGATAATTTTATAATTATCTATTATATCCTTATTAATATTTTCATAAATAAAAACATTTCCATTTTTATTCCTAGAAACATATTTATGTGGTATTTTAAATTTGTTTAAAACATATGATATAGATTTAGATACTCCACCAGTTCCAAGAATTAAAGCTTTTGGTTTTTTTTTAAATGATAATCGATTAAAATCTTTTCTAAACGTGTATTCAAAACCAATAAAATCGGTATTATAACCAATCCGATATCCATCTTGATCTATTTTTATTACATTAACAGATCCAATAGATTTAGCTTCCATCGAAATATCATTCAAATAAGGAATAATTTTTTCTTTATATGGAATTGTTATATTACATCCTTTTAATGATTTATTTGTGAAAATAGACAAAATATTTTCTATTTTCGGAATATCAAATATTTCATAAGATGAATAATGATGGATAGATTCTCTTTTGAATTTATCCATAAAAAATTCTTTTGAAAAAGAATAACCAATACTTTTTCCTATCAATCCAAAAATACATTTATCTTTTTTACGATGATTATTACTACTTATCATATATATATAGGAAAATGATCAATTAATTATTTATATTTATTCCTCTCTTTTTAAACGCATACGTTCTCTATATCTTGCTCGTAAAATTTCATTCCTCCTATCTTCGGAAGGTTTTATATATTGTTGTTTTTCTCTATACTCTTTTAAAACACGTGTTTTATCAAACTTTTTCTTGCATTTTTTTAAAGCTTTATCAATAGATTCACCTTCTCTAACTGTCGTAATTATTAAAACCATAAGTAATATAAAAAAATAATAATAGATGTGGTGGACACTACCGGATTTGAACCGACGACCTCTACTCTGTCAAAGTAGTGCTCTAAACCATACTGAGCTAAATGTCCTTTTTTTTTATGTGATAAAAACAAAATTAAATTAAATATTTTTATTTTTTTATGAAAAATTCACATTTTAAAAAATGTTAAATAATATTTTAAACAAATCTATAGAAGATTTAAAAGAATTCAACTTAAAATTGAAAAATTTATTTAATATAGAATTACATGTCCATAC
The DNA here is from genome assembly GCF_014251235.1 of Blattabacterium cuenoti. Taxonomy (NCBI): domain Bacteria; kingdom Pseudomonadati; phylum Bacteroidota; class Flavobacteriia; order Flavobacteriales; family Blattabacteriaceae; genus Blattabacterium; species Blattabacterium cuenoti. Next base: position 487,042 of record NZ_CP059181.1, read on the forward strand.
ATATGAAGATTTTCTTTTTTTATATCCTAAAAAATATATCCGTCTTTTTATATTAAAAAATATATCAGAATTAATCAAACATCAAAATATATATAATAACATTATTGTCCAAATAATAGGTAAAATTACAAATATTGAAGAAATTGACTGTAAAAATAAAAAAGGGAAGATATTGATAGCACGTTTAGAAGATCATACAGGTTTTATTCAATTAGTATGGTTTCATTCTGTTTTCTTTATGAAGAAAAAAATTCAAAAAAATATTTTAATAACAGTTTCAGGTAAAATAAAATGTTACCAAAAAAAGATTCAAATTATACATCCAAACATTCAAAAATTTCAAAAAATTGAAAAAAAATACACCATATGTCCTATCTATCATATACCTAAAAAACTTCAAAAAAATGGAATAGATAACTCTTTTATGATAAAAATTTTAAAAAAAATAATAAAAGAATCAAAAAATGAAATAGAAGATATTTTTACTAATAAGTATATAAAGGAAAAATTAAACATAGAAAGAAAAGAAGCATTGACTCAAATACATTTTCCAGAATCTTTAGATAAATTAACAAAGGCTAAATATTTTTTAAAATTTGAAGAATTATTTTTTTTCAAACTAATTCTTTTATCTATCCAAAACAGAAAAAAAAACTCTTATGAAAAAAGTTATTCTTTTTCGAGAATAGGAAAAAAGTTTAATACTTTTTATAAGTATTTTCTTCCATTCTCTTTAACAGAAGAACAAAAAAAAGTATTTAAAGAAATACGTTTTGATCTAAAAAAATCTATACAAATGAATAGACTTTTACAAGGAGATGTTGGATGTGGAAAAACTATAATAGCTATTTTAGCTATGTTGTTAGCTATAGATAACGGAGTTCAATCCTGTCTTATGGTTCCTACTGAAATTTTAGCTATACAACATTATTTATCTATACAAAAAATGTTTTCTAAAATTGGAATTAAAATAGCACTTTTAACTCGTTCTACCTCTCTTAAAAAGAAAAAAAACATATATCATGATGTACTGACAGGTAAAATTTCTATAATTATAGGAACTCATTCATTAATTCAAGATTCTGTAAATTTTAAAAAATTAGGATTAGCTATAATAGATGAACAACAACGTTTTGGTGTAGAACAAAGGGAAAAAATTTGGAAAAAAAATAAAAAATTACCCCATATATTAGTAATGACTGCTACCCCTATTCCTAGAACTTTAGCTTTGATCCTCTATAAAGATCTTAATCTTTCCATAATAAAAGAATTTCCCATAAATAGAAAACCTATAAAAACTATTCATTGTTTTGATAAAAATAGATTTAAAGCATTCGAAATCATACAAAATCAAATCAAAAAAGGAAGGCAAATATATATAGTTTATCCTACTATTAATCCTACTATTAAAAAATATAAAAAAGATGAAAATGAATATAAAAATTTAACAAAAGGATATGAATTTATTAAAAAAAATTTTCAGTATTTAGAAAATAAAATAGGAATTTTACATGGAAAGATGAGTTATGAAGAAAAAAATATTCAAATGAATCTATTTTTTCGTGGAGAAACTAAAATTATGGTTTCTACAACTGTTATTGAAGTAGGAATAGATATTCCTAATGCTTCAGTTATTTTAATAGAAAATGCAGATTATTTTGGTTTATCTCAATTACATCAGTTGAGAGGAAGAGTTGGACGTGGCCCTCATCAAAGTTATTGCATCCTTATGACTGATGAAAAAATTGGTAAAATAGGGAGTTTTAGAATAAAAGTCATGTGTGAAACTAATAATGGTTTAGAAATAGCAAAAAGAGACCTTACCTTAAGGGGAAGTGGAGATATCATAGGAACGAAACAAAGCGGAAAATCTATTTTTTTTAAAATTGCAGATCTTGTAAAGGATTTTTCCTTAATAAAAGAAGCAATTTCTATTGCTAAAAAATTTTTTTACGAAAATCCTGATTTTGTTCTAAATGAACAAATGAAAAAAAACCATTTTTATAAATACTATAAATCTTTCTTAGAAAAGAATAAAAAGATGAAAATATGATTCTTTCTATAAATAATCATCAACGTAAAATAATAGAAACAATTAATGGACCAATATTAGTAATTGCTGGGGCAGGATCAGGAAAAACACGAATAATTACATATCGTATTATTCATATGATTAAAAATCTAAAAATAGATCCTTCTAAAATATTAGCTTTAACTTTTACTAACAAAGCTGCAAGAGAAATGAAAAATAGAATTTCTAAATTAATAAACCAAAGGGACTTAAATAAAATGTATTTGGGAACTTTTCATTCCATATTTTCAGGAATCCTCCGTAAAGAATCTCATTGGCTTGGATATAAATCCAACTACACTATTTATGATCAAAAAGATTCAGAAAATGTAATCAAAAAAATATTGATGGAGCTTAATTTTAAAATTTCTCTCAGTCCTGAAAAAATTAGAAGAAAAATATCTGAGTATAAAAATAACTTATTTAAAAAAATGATAATAGACGGAAACTTATACCAAGATATAAAAAAAATATATAAATTTTATGTACAAAAATGTTTAAAAGCAGAAGCTTTAGATTTTGATGACATCTTACTTCATACAAATTATTTATTTAATCATTTTCCAAATGTATTACAAAAATATCAAGAAAAATTCAATTATATATTAATTGATGAATATCAAGACACTAATATATCTCAAAATTCTATTATTAAAAATTTATCATCAAAACATAAAAATGTTTTTGTAGTAGGAGATGATGCACAAAGTATTTATGCTTTCCGTGGTGCTAATATATCAAATATATTAAACTTTGATACAGACTATTATGGAGCAAAAATTTTTCGTCTTGAACAAAATTATCGTTCAACTAATCACATCGTGGAGGCTTCTAACAATATTATTTCTTTTAATGAAAATCAACTTTTTAAAAAAGTATGGACTAATAATGAAAAAGGAGAAAAAATTAAGATATATAGAGCTTCTTCAGATAAAAAGGAAGCAAAATATATTGCATCGTATATCAATTTAAAAATTGTAAAAAATGACGCAAAATTTAGTGATTTTTCTATTTTATATAGAACAAATACACAATCAAATATTTTAGAACTTGCTCTAAAAGAAGGAAAAATACCATATAAAATATATGGATCTATATCGTTATATCAAAGAAAAGAAATAAAGGATTTATTATCCTATTTTAGAATTATAACTAATCCAAATGAAGAAGAATCTTTGTTACGAATTATCAAAAATCAAATAAGAAGTAAAAAAACTGTTAAATTATTATTAGAATCATCTAAAAATAATAAGGATAAAAATATATATGAAATACTAAAATTTTTAATAAAAGATCCTAAATTTTTTTTAAACATAAATAGAAAAACAAAAGATCGTTTAAATAATTTAATTTTTTTAATAGAAGAAATACGTCTAAAATTGAATGATAAAAATACATGTAAAATAGCAAAATATATAATTGATTTTTTATTAAAAGAATATGAGGATAAAAAAAATAATTATCATGAAAATGATTTCCAATCAATATTAGATAATATATTCTTCTATGTTGAAGAACAAAAAAAATTAAAAAATGGAGATACTAGTTTATCTGGATTTTTAGGTTTTTTTTCTCTAAAAGAAGGTATAGATGAAGTGGATAAAAGTCATGAAAAAATTGAAAATAAAGTTTCTCTAATGACAATACACTTGTCTAAAGGTTTAGAATTTCCTATTGTATTTATTTCTGGATTAGAAGAAAATTTATTTCCATCAAAATCCAGTTTGAATAATCAATTAAAACTTGAAGAAGAACGCCGATTATTCTATGTAGCTTTAACTAGAGCTAAAAAAAAAGCTATATTAACATGCGCAAAATATCGTTTTATATGGGGAAAAAAACGAAAACATTTTCCAAGTCGTTTTATTCATGAAATAAATAAAACAATTACTGATAGTGAAAATATAATTGATAATTATTATAAAGTTAATAAAAAAAAATTCATAAATCTGTTGAATTATGAAAAAAAATCGTCATCTATCATATCAAACATAAAAAAGGGAGTAAAAGTATTTCACAAAAATTTTGGAATCGGAACAATATTAGATATCCAGGAAAATGAGATAGCTATAATTAAATTTAAAGAATCAGGAATCAAAAAAATTTTATTAAGTTTAGCTAAACTTATTTTTTATTCATAAAAACCTATATTTTTTTATCCTTCATACATACATAAGACTACCAATATTTTTACTGTAAAAATAAAAAATAAATAATGGAGAAAAAAAAAATGGAAATAAATTTTTTTCTACAAAAAATAATTTGTTTTGTAGCTATTTTTTTGTTTATCATAAAGTTAACTTCTTGGTATCTTACCTCTTCTCTATCTATATTTAGTGATTCAATGGAGAGTTTAACTAATATTATTAGTGGATTTATGGGTTTGTATAGTCTTTACATATCTTCTTTGCCAAAAGATAAGAATCATCCGTATGGTCATGGTAAAATTGAATTTTTATCAACTGGAATAGAAGGTTTTTTAATTCTTATTGTAGGAATTATTATTCTTGCAAATTCTTTTTTACATAAAAATAACAATCATTTATTAAAATTAGATTATGGCCTTTTTTTAATGTCTTTTACCGCTATTATTAACTATGTATTAGGTTCCCTTTCTTGCAGAATAGGAAATAAAAATGGTTCTTTAACGTTAATAGCTAGTGGAAAACATTTACAAATAGATACGTATTCTACTTTTGGAATAATAATAAGTTTAATATTACTAGATATTACAAAATATATATGGATAGATTTTATCATTTCTATTATTTTTTCTTTGATCATTTCATATACAGGATTAAAATTTCTTAGACATGCAATAGCAGGAATTATGGATGAATCAGATAAAAAACTTTTAAATAAATTATCCTTTTATCTCTTGAAGAAAAAAGATGTCCATTGGATGAATCTTCATCATTTAAAAATAATTAAATATGGGAATGCATTACATGTTGATTGTCATTTAACTATTCCATGGTTTTTTACCGTTAGAGAAGCAAATAAAGAAGTTCGTAAATTGACAAATTTAACTAAAAAAAAATTTGGAGAAAAAGTAGAATTATTTGTACATGTGGATGCTTGTAAGGATAATCATTGTTCTACCTGTTTTAATACATCATGTAAAGTTAGACAAAATTTTTTTTCAAAAAAAAACTACTAAACATTTTAGGTGATGAGAATCACACATTTTCATGAATTAAATAAATTTTTATTTTTATAAAAAAGTCAATATGGAATATAATACTAATCGTTTAAAATTGGTTATACCAGAATATGGAAGAAATATTCATAAAATGATAGATTATGCGATACAAATAAAAAATAGAAAAAAACGTAATCGTTGTGCATGGAGTATCATAAAAATTATGACGGATTCTAACTCTAGATTAAATCAACCTTTTTTTTCACAAAAATTATGGAATCAATTGTTTATCATGTCAAAATATAAATTAGATGTTGATTCTCCTTTTCCTAAACCAAATCCAGAAAAAATAAAAATAGACTATTCTAAAAAAGTAGAATATCCAAAATATTTAACTAATTTCCGGTATTATGGAAAAATAATAAGAAATATGATCCATGTAGCTATAAACTGTACAAATAAACAGAAAAGAGAAGGTTTATTTTATGCTATAGCTAATACTATGAAAAAAAATTATTTAAGATGGAATAAAAATATTGTAGAAGATCTCGTTATTTTTAAAGATTTAAAAGAACTTTCAAATGGAAAGATATGTTTAATGAATAACACTGATCCATTATTACAATGTTCTCATCTTCTGAATACAAAAAGAAGAAGAAATTATATGAGAAAAAAAAAATAGATGGCTACATTTAAAATTAAAGGAGGTAAATTTCTAAAAGGAGAAATAAAACCACAAGGAGCAAAAAATGAAGCATTACAAGTTTTATGTGCCGTTTTATTAACAACAGAAAAATTAAGGATAAAAAATATCCCAGAAATAGGTGATGTAAAATGTATGATTCAAATACTTCAACATTTAGGAGTTTCTATTAAAAAAAATGGTGTGGGTGATTTCTTTTTTCAAGCTAAAAATATTCATCTTGAATATTTAAATACGAAAAAATTTAGAGAATACGGAAAATGTATTAGAGGTTCGATTATGATAATAGGTCCATTATTGGCTAGATTTGGAAAAGTATCTATTCCGATTCCTGGAGGTGATAGAATAGGTCGTAGACGTTTGGATACTCATTTAAAAGGTTTTGAATCTTTAGGTAGTCGTATATCTTATAATAAAAATAATCAATCCTTTTCTTTCTTTTCTACTACCACTCTAAAAGGAAGTTTTATTCTTTTAGAAGAAGCTTCTATAACGGCTACAGCTAATGTTATTATGGCTTCAACTTTAGCAAAAGGAAAAACGACTATTTATAATGCAGCTTGTGAACCTTATATTCAACAATTATGCAGATTATTGAATAAAATGGGGGCAAAAATAAAGGGAATTGGTTCCAATTTAATTAATGTTATTGGAGTGACACAATTAGGTGGTTGTAGTACTCATACTATATTACCTGATATGGTAGAAATAGGAAGTTGGATAGGTTTAGCTGCAGTTACTAATTCTGAAATAAAAATTCATAATGTAAGTTGGAATAATTTAGGAATTATTCCAAATATCTTTAAAAAGATGGGAATTTTTATAGAAAAAAGAAATGATGATATATATATTCCATCTCAAAAATCTTATCAAATAGAAAAATTATTAAACAATTCCATACTAACTATATCTGATTCTCCATGGCCAGGTTTAACCCCAGATTTATTAAGCATTTTAATAGTAGTTGCAACTCAAGCTAAAGGAAGTGTTTTAATTCATCAAAAAATGTTTGAAAGTAGATTATTTTTTGTGGATGATCTGATTGAAATGGGAGCTCAAATCATTTTATGTGACCCTCATAGAGCAACTGTTATTGGTTTAGATCGTAAATCTTATTTAAGAGGTTCTATATTAAATTCTCCAGACATTAGAGCTGGAATATCGCTTCTTATAGCAGCTCTTTCTGCAAAAGGTACTAGTATTATAAAAAATATAGAGCAAATAGATAGAGGATATGAAAATATAGATGAAAGATTACGTATTTTGGGAGCAAATATTACACGTATACAATGATTTTTCTTAAAAAATTTTATTTGAAAAGATCGAAAATAGATCTTAAAATCATCTTATACTCAAAATCAATTAACTTTACATAAAAATAACAAAGTGAGATAATCAATGAAAGAAATCTAAACCTATAAGAAAAAATTATGGAAAAATTCGAATATATAACTAGAGAAGGATTAAAAATTCTACAAAAAAAGATTGAAAGATTAGAAAATATAGAAAGACAAAAAATATCTATGCAAATAGCTGAAGCAAGAGATAAAGGAGATCTTTCTGAAAATGCAGAATATGATGCTATAAAAGAAGCACAGGGGTTTTTAGAAATGAATATAGCTAAATTAAAAAAAAAATTATCTAATGCAAGAGTTATAGATGGTAAACAAATAAATAAAACAAGAGTTTCTATTCTATCTACAGTAAGAGTGAAAAATCTAACATGTGGAGGAGAACAAATATATACTTTGGTTCCAGAAGGTGAAGCTGATTTAAAATCAGGAAAAATTTCTATTAATACACCCATTTCTACAGGTTTATTAGGAAAACAAGTAGGGGAAATTGCCCATATTCAATTACCTAATAAGATGATACTTGATTACGAAGTTTTAGAGATTGCATTTAGCGAATGAGAAAAATAAAAAAAAATAACATTTTTACAAAAATCATTAAAAATGAGATACCTTTTTATAAGGTAGCTGAAAATTATGATCATCTAGCTTTTTTAGATATTTATCCAATAAAAATTGGGCATACGTTGATCATTCCAAAAAATAAAAATGTAGATAAAATATTTAATCTAACAGAAGAAGAGTTTATTTCTATCATGTCCTTTTCAAGAAAAGTAGCTATAGGAATTGAAAAAGTAATTCCTTGTAATCGCATAGGAATATTTGTTCTTGGATTTGAAATTCCTCATGTTCATATTCATTTGATTCCTATGGATCAAGAAAGTGATGGAGATTTTTCTAAAAAAAGAATAGTTATACCTGAAAAAAATCTTCAGATTTTATCAAAAAAAATTTATAATTCTATCAAAATATAATTATTTATTATTCCAATAAAATAGGATTTTTAATCCTTTTATTGTATGTAATTTATCTTCATAATGGATTGAATTTGTTAAAGGAGAATAAATATGTGATAAACCTCCAGTAGCTATCACAAAACAATTCTTTTTTAATTCTTTATTAATACGATTTATTAATCCTTCCACCATGCTCAGATATCCATAAATAATTCCACTTTGTATACATGTTTCTGTATATTTACCTAATATATTTGAAGGTTTTTTTAATTCTACTTGTGAAAGTAGAGCTGTATTTCCTATCAAAGAAAATAAGGAATTTTTTACTCCTGGGGCAATTACAACACCTTGAATAAGTCCATTTTTATCAATACATGTAAAACTTAAAGCTGTTCCAAAATCTATTACAAGTAGAGCTTTTTTCTTCTTTTTATGATATAAGGTATAAGCGGCTATAGCATTAGCATATAGATCTGTACCCAATTGATGAGAAAAATGTTTTACTGGAGATATAGAATATCTATCTACTACAATTGGTTTTTTTTTATGTATCTTATACAAAGATAGTTCCACAATATTTGTTAGAGAAGGAACGACAGAACCTATAACAATATTTTTTATTAATTGAGATAAAATTCCATTTTGATGATAAATACTTTTAAACAAAAAAATATATTCATCTAAAGATCTATGTGGATTCGTATTAATAATCCAAGATCTATCACATTCTAAATGATGATGATTATTATTCTCAAATAAACCAAAACGAATACTTGAATTTCCAATATTTACTGTCAACAACATTGTAAACTTCGTTTTTTAAGAAAAAAAAACGTATTTTTCATGATCCGTTATTTAAGTGCTATATTTCATCTAATATAAGATATAATAAGTAATATGTTCATTTATTTTCATAATAAGGAAAATGTCTATTATAAAAAAAAAGGAAATGGAATTCCTATTGTTTTTTTACATGGATTTATGGAAAGTTCAGAAATTTGGAATGATGTATATGAATTAATATCTAATAAATATAAAGTACTTTTAATTGATTGTCCAGGTCATGGAAAAAGTCTTCTTTCAAAAAAAAGAGAAACCATTTATACAATGGAAGAGGCTGCTGATTCTATCAAAACTATTTTAGAGAAAGAAAATATAAAAAAAGCAGTTTTTGTAGGTCATTCCATGGGAGGATATATAGCTTTAGCTCTTTCGGAGAAATATCCAGAAATATTTTTAGGTTTATGTTTGCTACATTCCACAGCGGAATCAGATACAAAAGAAAAAAGAAAAAAACGTTTCCAATCCATTAAATTGGCAATAGATCATTATCCATTATTTGTTTCTTCTAATATTAGTAAATTATTTAATCCTGAAAAATTAGATTTTTTTCAAAAAAAATTCATTTTTTTAAAAAAAATAGCTTTTTCCACTACAATTCATAGTGTTGTTTCTTTTTTACGAGGTATGTCTATACGTAAAGATAGAAGGTTTTTATTAAAAACGACAACATTTCCAAAATTATACATTATAGGAATGTATGATTCGATTCTTCCATATAAAAAACTACGTGAAGAAGCCAAACAAGGATATAAAAGTTTTTATGCAGAAATACCAACCGGTCATATAGCACCAATAGAAGATCCTACAAAAATAGTAAATATTTTAGAAAATTTTATAAGAAATAATATAGTAAAAAATAAAACAACAGATGATCATGAATTCATAAATCATATACCATAAAAAAATGGAAAATGATAAAATAAAATTACGAAAAAAATACCTTTTTTATAGAAAAAAACTATCTAAAATAGAAGTAATAAAAATGAGTCATGATATCTTTCATCTTTCTAAAAAATTATCATTCTGGAATAAAAATTTTTATCATATTTTCTTACCTATAAAAAAATATAACGAAATAAACACTTTTATTATTACTGATTTTCTTTTAAAAGAAAGAAAAAAAATCACAATACCTTGTTCTGATTTTATTAAAAATTCCATAGAAAATTGTTTGTTTCATGAAAAATCTTTTTTAAAAAAAAATAGATATGGAATACTTGAACCAGTTGATAAATATATTATTCATCCTTCATTAATTGAAGTTATTTTTATTCCCTTATTAATTTTTGATTTAAAAGGATATCGGATCGGTTATGGAAAAGGTTTTTATGATAAATTTATTACAAAATGTAATAAAAATGTTATCAAAATTGGGTTAAGTTTTTTTCCTCCTATAGAAAAAATTGGATCTATACATAAAAATGATCTTATAATAGATATAGGGATAACCATAAATAAAATTTTCTTTTTTTCTAAGAAAAAAATACTTTGAAGATATCCCAAATAATTACCATCATCATCATTAAACTTATTGTGATAAAACCAATGATAGTAAAACGTTCAAAAATTTTTTCTTTAATTTTTCTTCTAGTTATAATTTCTATAATTAAAAATAGAATATAACCACCATCTAATGATGGAATAGGAAGTAGATTTAGAAAGGCTAACCATATAGATAAAGAAGCTGTTAAAGTTAAAAAAACATCCAAATTCCATTGATTAGGAAATTCTTTAGCCATAGAAAATATACTACCTAAATGTTTATAAGCTTTAGTTTCTAAATGAAACATGTTTTTCATGAAAGAAATATGATGATTTAAAACATTCCAAGTCCTTTGAACGCCATAAGAAAAACTTTCCATTATAGAATATTTTTTTTGATCAAATAAAAAAATTTCATCCATATCTATAAAATCTTTTAAATAAAATCCTAAAATTCCATTTTTATCTAGAAAAATTTTTTTTTGAATAATTCTTCCATCTCTATTAATAGAGATCAATAAAGATTGATTTTTTTTATATTTAGATAAACTTTCTTTAAGTTGATCGAAAAATAAAATAAATTCTGAATTAATAGCCAAAATTTCATCATCTTGTTTAAATCCTGATTTATCTGCTGAAGAACCTTTTATTACATATTTTATAATGGGAGGAATACGAGGTCTGATAGAAAATTTAAATTCTTTTTGATCGAATAAAATTCTTTTTTTATCATTATTTAATAATAATTTCATGGTTTTACCCATACGGTTTATCGTAATAGAATTACCTAAAATAATGGCTCTAGGAATATCATTAAAGTAATGAATATATCTTCCATTTATTAATAAAATATTATCTCCATTTTTTAATCCTATTTTTTCACCTAAACTGTCTACCTCTATTCCATATTTAACATTTTTCGTTGGAAGATTGATTTCTCCATATTGAAATAACAAAAGAGAAAAAAGAATGATTGATAATATAATATTAGAAATTATTCCACCTGAAACAATTAAAAGCCTTTTAATTGCAGATTTTGAACAAAAATCCCAACTGTTTTTTTTATCCGAATTTCTTTCTTCATTCATCATCATTCCAGATATTTTAACATATCCCCCTAAAGGAATCCATCCTATTCCATAAATAGTATTTCCTATTTTTTTTTTGAAAATAGAAAACCAAGGATCAAAAAATAGAAAGAATCTTTCTACACGAACTTTAAAAGTTTTTGCTAATATAAAATGACCAAATTCATGAACAACAATCAATATAGATATGCTTAATAATAATTGTATTGATCTAATAAAAGAAGACGTCATAGATTAAAAAAATCATGTATTTTTTTGTTCAATTTAAACCTTTATTTCTATAATAAAAAAATATATTTTCATCTTTATTTCATAGAGATATTCTCCAAATAATTTTTCAATTAGTATATTTAATCATTTAATTTTAAATGCATATAAATTTGAATTTATCTAATCTTAAAATAGGAGAAAAAGGTATTATAAAAGGATATAAAAATGAAGATTTTCCTATAAAATTATTAGAATTAGGAGTACTTCCTGGTGTTGAAATTGAAATAATTTTTGTTTCTATCTTTTATGATCCATTATGTATTTTTTATAATCAATCTTGTCTAGCTTTGCGTAAAAAAGAAGCAGAAAATATTATCGTAGAACCCATTATTATCAATGCAAAAAATAATTAAATTAGCTATAATTGGAAATCCAAATGTTGGAAAAACTTCTTTGTTTAATCAATTAACTGGACTAAATCAAAAAGTTGGAAATTATTCAGGAGTTACTGTGGATAAAATAATAGGATTTTTTTCTTATAAAAAAAAAAATTATCAAATCGTAGATTTACCTGGAATATGTAGTATATATCCTTCTTCTGAAGATGAAGAAATAGTTTGTAAACTATTGAATAATATAGAAGAAATTAATTATCCTGATAAAATTATTGTTGTCGCTAATTCTTCCAATATAAAAAGGAGCCTTTTTTTATTCAGACAAATACAAGATTTAGGTTTTACAGTTATTCTTGCATTAAATATGCTAGATGAAGCTAAAAAAAAAGGAATATTTATTAATATAGAAAAACTAAAAAAAATTCTTTCAACAGAAATTGTTTCAATTAACGCAAGAAAAGGAATAGGTTTAGAAGAGCTTAAAGAAAAAATTAATAATTTTAATAAAAAACAACATACTTTTTCCTTTAACCCTATCTTACATTATCCAATTGCTATTCAAGATGTACAAAAGAATTATAAAGTACAAAATAAATACAGAGCTTGGTCTTATTTAGCAAATAACAAATTTTTAAAGGAGGATAATCGATTTTTATTAAAAAAAATAATAAAAAAACACAATCTTATTCCTAGAAGATTACAAATTAAGGAAACACTGGATAGATATGAAAAAATAGGAACAATTTTTTCAAAAACGGTATCTAATTTCATTTATAATAATAAAGTCGATTCCTTCTCTTTTTCCAAAAAAATAGACAAACATTTATTTCTACATCCTTTTTGGGGTTATTTTATTTTCTTTTTTTTATTATTTTTTATCTTTCAAAGTGTTTTTTTTTGGTCAGAGGGTCCTAAAAAATTTATAGAATATTTTTTTTTTTTAATAAAAAAAAAATTAGAAAACATTTATCCAGGACCTTTGAATGATTTTTTAATACAAGGATTTTTACCTGGTATTAGTACTATTTTCTCTTTTATTCCACAAATTTTTATTTTATTATTTTTCCTTCTTATCATGGAAGAAAGTGGTTATATAAACAGAGTTATATTTTTAATGGATAGATTGATGAGACCTTTCGGTTTAAATGGAAAAAGCGTAGTTCCTCTTATTTCTAGTGTAGCTTGTGCTATTCCAGCTATAATGTCTGCTAGACATATTGAAAATTACAGAGATCGTTTGATCACAATATTAGTGACTCCTTTTATAACATGTTCTGCTAGATTGCCCGTATACACTTTAATTATTTCTATTATTATTCCAGATAAAAAGTTTTTTTTTTTTCAACTAAAAGGTTTAGTTCTTATGGGTATGTATTTTTTAGGTTTTTTTTCAGCCTTAAGTATAGCTATGATTCTTCATCTTTTTCTTAAAAAAGATTATAAAAGCCATCTAATTATGGAAATGCCTACTTATAAATATCCTATTATTCGAAATGTATTAATTACTTTATGGATTAATATCAAATCATTTATTTTAAATGCAGGAAAAATGATTTTATTCATAAGTATTTTAATTTGGGTTTTAGGATCTTTTGGTCCTTCTCCTTCAAAAAAATTTTTTTCTGATAATTTCATTTTTTTTGAGAAAAAAAAATTACCTAACTCTTATTTGGGGTTATTAGGAAAAAAAATAGAACCATTTCTTATTCCACTAGGATATGACTGGAAAATAGGAATAGGAATATTATCTTCTTTTGTTGCAAGAGAAGTTTTTGTTAGTACTATGGCATCAGTATATAGTATAGAAAAGGAAGGAAATTTTTTCTTATTAAAGAATAAAATGGAAAAAGATATTTTTCCTAAGACAGGAAAACATAACCTTGCTACAGGTTTTTCTTTACTTTTTTTTTATGCATTGTCTATGCAGTGTCTAAGTACTTTATCTATAGTTAAAAAAGAAACAAAATCTTGGAAATGGACAATAATACAATTTTCCTTTATGATTATTTTAGCTTATATTTCTTCCTTTTTTATTTATCAAATTTTAAAATAAAGAAAGACATGTGGCAATATGTTATTATTAGTATTCTTTTTTTATATTCTATGTTTCGTATATTCAAAATATTTTTGAATTTTTTCTTTCTTAAAAAAAAGAATACCTGCAAAAAAAAATGTAACTGTAAATTATAATTTTCTTTTCTTAAAAATTTCAATAGAATCATATATATTTTTTTGAAATAATTCGGATAAGGATATCCCATATATTTTTAATTGTTTCGGAAAAATACTTTCTTTAGAAAGACCAGGAATGGTATTAATTTCTAGAAAAACTGGGGATCCATTTACAATAATAAATTCAGATCTAGATATGCATGATAAGTTTAAAATTTCATATATTTTCTTTGCAATATGACGAACCTTTATTTCTATCTCTGGATGTAATCTAGCGGGCGTTATTTCCTTAGAAATTCCAGAATATTTTGATTCAAAATCGAAGAAATCATTTTTACTGATTATTTCTGTAATCGGGAGAACTTTAATCTCCTGGTTCCAAATTATTACTCCTACAGATATTTCAACTCCTTTCAATGAAGATTCAATAATAATTTCTTCATCTATTTCAAAAGCTTTTTTGACAGAAAGAAATAATTCTTCTTCTTTCCATACTTTAGATATACCTATGCTAGATCCTGATCGATTTGGTTTTATAAAACATGGAAATCCTATTTTTTTTATAATTTTTTTTTTGCAAAAATGTTGATTTTTATTTATAAAAAAAGATGGAGCAGTTTTTATTCCAAACTCTTTTAATAGAGTTATACAATATTTTTTATTAAAAGTTAAATTAGCATGATGAAAATTACATCCTGTATAAGGTATTTTTAATAAATGAAAATAAGCTTGTAATATTCCATCTTCTCCTGGAGATCCATGAATAGCATTAAATACACAATCAAATTTAAGAATTTTATTTTCAGAAAAAGAAACAGTAAAATCTTTTTTATTTATAGGATATTCTTCGTTTTTTTTATTTTTTAAAAACCACTTATTTATTCCTATATAAACTTTATAAACATCAAATTCTTTTTTGTTTAAATTCTCGTAAACAACTTCTCCACTTTTCATTGAAATAACAGATTCTTCTGTATAACCGCCCATAACAATGGCAATTTTTTTCATTATTTTTAATTTTTTTATATTATCTATTCATTTCTAAGTTAAATATGAATTATTCAAAATATCTTTTTATTATATTTTTCAATTTATTAATTGCTATACTTATTTTATATAAAATAACAAATCTAACATTAAAATGGGTAGATTCATACACAAAACACGGATCTTATGTGATAGTCCCTAATCTTCATTCTATGACTTTAAAAGAATCTATATATATCTTAAATAAATTAGGATTAAAATATGATATAGATACTTCTCATTACGATCCATCATTGGAACCTAATCAAGTTTTATCTTTTTTCCCAGAATCAGGTAATCATGTTAAAATAGGAAGATATATATATATACAAGCTAATTCTGAAAAAAATCATACGACAGTTCTACCTAATATTGTTAACAAAAATAAACATATAGCTATTAGATTAGTTCAAGAAAATCACTTATTTGTAAAAGAAATAAAATATGTTAATGATCTATCGAAAGATATTGTTTTAAGAGTTTTATATAAAGGAAAATTTATTTCATCCGGATATATTTTGCCATATCAAGATAATATTACTTTAGTAATAGGAAAAGGAAATGAATTTTTTGTTCCAAATGTTATTGGAATGTCTTTACCTGAAGCTATATTTATTTTAAGAAACAAATTATTTCATATTATTAATTTTTATTATGATAATCCATCAGATGCTACTTCAAAAAATGCGAAAATTTATCGTCAAAAACCTTTTCCTGGAAAAATAAAGGATAGAAATCAATCTGTTTATTTGTGGTTAACGACTGATAAAAGTATGAAAAAAGAATTGTTTGATAATTTAATAATCAAACCAACAGAAGAAAAGCAAAATAAAGGAATAATCAAACCAACAGAAGAAAAGCAAAATAAAGGAATAATTAATCCAACAGAAGAAAAACAAAATAAAGGAATAATCAAACCAACAGAAGAAAAACAAAATAAAGGAATACCAAAAAGAACAGAAGAAAAACAAAATA
>NZ_CP059181.1:503495-613216 GCF_014251235.1 Blattabacterium cuenoti
AAAAAAAACAAAATAAAGGAATAATCAAACCAACAGAAGGAAAACAAAATAAAGGCATACCAAAAAGAACAGAAGGAAAACAAAATAAAGGAATAATCAAACCAACAGAAGGAAAACAAAATAAAGGAATAATCAAACCAACAGAAGGAAAACAAAATAAAGGAATAATTAATCCAAAATGACTATAAAAAAATTTCAATTTTTTGCAAAAAAAAATCAATATTCCGTTAGAATTGATAAATTTTTAACACAGTCTATCCAAAATACAAGCAGAAATATAATTCAAAAAGCAACTGACTTAGGAAAAGTATTAGTAAATAAATATCCCATCAAAAAAAATTATAAAATAAAACCTTTTGATATTGTGGAAGCTGAAATATATTATCCTTCTATTTTAGATCCAGAATATAAAAATATTTTAGCAGAAGAGATTTATTTAAATATTCATCATGAAGATGATGATATTCTTGTTATAAATAAAGGAGAAGGAATGGTCGTTCATCCAGGATATGGAAATAAAAGTGGAACACTTATTCATGGAATTAAATACTATTTAAAAAATAATGATAAATTATATAGATTTGGTTTAGTTCATCGAATAGATAAAGGAACAACAGGTTTACTTGTTTTAGCAAAAAATGAGTATGCACAAAAATATTTATTAAAACAATTTTTTTCTAAAACAATAAAAAGAACGTATTTAGCATTAGTATGGGGAGATTTACAGAAAAAAGAAGGAACAATAAGTGGTTTCATAGGAAGAGATCCTAAAAATAGAAAAAGAATGACTTTGAAGAAAAAAAATTTTCCTAATGGAAAATTTTCCATAACTCATTACAAAGTTTTAGAACGTTTTAAATATATGACATTTGTTTCTTGCAATTTAGAAACAGGAAAAAAACATCAAATAAGAGTTCATTTCAAATTTTTAGGACATCCATTATTTAATGACTCAACATATGGTGGAAATAAAATACTTATGAAAAAAAAATTATCTAATAATTATAGAATCTTTTTTCAAAAATGTTTCAATTTTTTAAATTCAAAAAGACATGCATTACATGCTGTTTCTCTTTCTTTAATTCATCCAAAGAATGATAAATTACACCTTTTTACATGTAGAATTCCTAAAGATTTAGAAGAAATACTACATTATTTAAGAAACAATTACAATAAAGTACCATGAAAAATAATATAAGATATAGAGAAATATATAATTAAACCAATAACATCTACTAATGTAGCTACAAAAGGGGCAGAAGAACTTGCTGGATCCCCTCCAAATTTCTTAATAATAAAAGGCAACATAGAACCACTAAAAGTCCCCCATAAAACAACTCCTATTAAAGATAAAAAAACAGTTAATCCAACTAATAAACAATGAGGTCCATAATTAAAAAAATTAGCTTTATGCCAAGCTAAAATACGGATGAATCCTGTTAAACCTAAAATACAACCTAAAAAAAATCCACATATTATTTCTCGTCGTAAGACAATCCACCAATCTTTTATTTTTACTTCTCCTAAAGCCATAGCCTGAATAATGAGACTAGAAGCTTGAGATCCACTATTTCCACCACTTGAAACAACTAGTGGAATAAATAAAGCTAAAACAATAGCTTTTTCTATTGCACTTGAAAAATATTGCATGACAGTTGTTGTCAACAACTCCCCTATAAATAATAAAATTAACCATCCTGCTCTTTTTTTCATTAATTTAAATAATGGAACATTTAAATAGGATTGATTTAAAGCCTCCATACCTGCCATTTTTTGTATATCTTCTCTATAATTTTCATTTGATACCCATAAAATATCATCTATAGTAACAATTCCAAGTAGAATCTTTTGATCATCTATAACGGGAAGAGAAACTCTATTATTCATAGAAAATATTTTTGTAGCTATTTCTTCAGTCTCTGTTACACTTAATGCTGCAGTATATTGTTTATCCATTATACTAGAAACTTTAGTAGTTGGATCTACTACTAATAATTCCTGTATTTTTATATCATCTATTAATTTTCCTTTTTTATTTATTATATATACAATTTCTATAACATCACTATTTTTTCCTTCTTTTCGTATATAATCCAAAACTTCTTGTACACTCCAAGTTTCTTGTACAGCAAGATAATATGGAATCATAAGACGTCCTACACTATTTTCAGGATATCCTAAAGACACTAATGTTTTACATTTCTCTTCTGGAGTCAAATATTTAATTAAATCTTTTAAAGATTTTTCTGGAAAATTTTCTAAAAAAGAAACACGATCGTCTATTGATAATTTGTTTAGAAAATCCATCATTCTAATTGAAGGAAGATTTTCTATTATTTTTTTCTGTACAGGAAAATCTAAAACTTTGAAAATAGAAGTAGCTTTATCTATTTCTAATAAAATAAATATTTCTATAACCTTATCCGGATAAGTTTGAATCAATTTGATTAAATAATTAATAGTTTGATTATTTAAAAAAATCTCATTAAAATTTTTTTCTAAAAAATTTTTATGGGGATTAAACATATCTTTTTCCTTTATTAAAAGATAGAAAAAATTTTAATTTTACTTATTAATATTCTTATTAAGAATAGAATAATTTAAAATTACGTAATAAATAAAATTCAATATGGAATATAATTTTCGTGAAATAGAAAAACGTTGGCAAATATTTTGGAAAAAAAAAAATATTTTCCAAACAAAAAATTCTTTAAAAAAAAATCTATCTTCAAAATTTTATATTTTAAATATGTTTCCTTATCCTTCTGGTTATGGACTTCATGTAGGACATTGTTTAGGTTATATAGCTTCAGATATCTATGCTAGATATAAGAGAACAGAAGGTTGTAATGTACTTTACCCCATGGGTTTTGATTCTTTTGGACTACCTGCAGAACAATATGCAATTCAAACAGGAAAGAATCCTGATGAAACGACTCGAGATAATATAAAAAGATATAAAAATCAAATGGAAAAAATAGGGCTTTCATTTGATTGGAAAAATCAACTATGTACTAGTTCTACAGATTATTATCGTTGGACTCAATGGATGTTTATTCAAATTTTTGATTCTTGGTATGATAAAAATAGTGATAAAGCTAAACCTATAAATCTTTTAATTGAAGAATTCAATAAAAATGGAAATTTATGTGTTAATCCAAGTAGTAGTAATAACAAAATTACTAATTTTAAATTTAATTCTCAAATGTGGAAAGAATTTAATTCTTACAAAAAAGAATCTATTCTTTCAAATTATCGTTTAGCTTTTTTATGTAAAAATACAGTTAATTGGTGTCCAGAATTAGGTACAGTTTTAGCTAATGATGAAATTAAGAATGGGAAAAGTCAAAGGGGAGGATTTCCTATTTATAAAAAAAAAATGTTACAATGGCATATAAGAATTTCTTCTTATGCAGAAAGACTTTTAAAAGGGTTAGATGATATTGAATGTTCTGAATCTTTAAAAAAAATTCAATACAATTGGATAGGAAAAAAGTCAGGAATTTCTATTTATTTAGATCTTTTTTTTCATATAAATGGAATTAAAAAAATAGAAATTTTTCTTGAACGTCCAGAAATTATATTTGGTATGACTTTTATCATATTATCTACAGATCATCCATTTTCGGAAAAAATATCTCTTTTATACCAAAAAGAAAAAGTTAAATCGTTTTGCGAACAAAGTTCTCTTATAGAAAAAGAGAAAAGTATTTCTGGTATTTTCACAGGAAATTATATTTTTCATCCTTTTATTAAAAATAAAAAAATACCAATTTATATTAGTGATAATTTTTATGTAGATAATCAAACTAGATCGACGATAGGAATTCCTGGTCATGAAAACATATGTCAAACATTTGCTAAAAAATTTCATTTAGACATAATAGATGTATTAACAACCAACAATAATGAAAAAAAAGAAAAAACTTTTATTAATTCTTATTTTCTAAATGGATTAAATATAAAAGAAGCTAGAAAAAAAATTATCCTAATTTTAGAAAAAAAGAAAATAGGATTTCAAAAGAATAGTTATAAATTACGTGATGCTATTTTCTCAAGACAAAGATATTGGGGGGAACCAATTCCTATTTATTATAAGAGAAATCATATACCAAATCCAATACCTATAGAAAATCTTCCTCTAATTTTACCTAAAATAAATAATTATCATCCAAAAAATGGAAAATCTCCATTAGTAAGAGTAAATAATTGGGCTTGGGACGAAAAAAACAAGAAAATAGTATCCAATACTCTTATTGATAATCAATCTATTTTTCCAATAGAGACTAATACAATGCCTAGTTGGGCTGGATCAAGTTGGTATTTTCTTCGTTATATGGATGTTAATAATTCTCATTTTTTTTTATCTAAAAGAAAAGAAAAATATTGGATTAACGTAGACCTATATATAGGAGGATCTGAACATTCTACAGGTCATTTAATTTATGCAAGATTTTGGAATAAATTTTTAAAAGATAGAGGATGGATTAAATCAGAAGAGCCTTTTCAAAGAATATTAAATCAAGGAATGATTCTAAGTCATTCTGTATCTATACTAAAAATTATTGGAAAAAATATATTTGTATCTTTTGGATTAAGGAACAATAGAAAAAAATTTCATGATTCTTTTCAAGAAGTATATGTAGATATTTCTTTAATTGATCATAATAATGAATTGAATATAAATAAATTCAAAAAATGGAGATCAGAATACTACCATGCAGAATTTGTTTTAGAAAAGGGTGTTTTTTTGTGTAAGAAAAAATTAGAGAAAATGTCGAAATCTAAATATAATGTAATCACTCCAGATACAATCTATAAAAAATTCGGATCCGATGTATTTCGTGTATATGAAATGTTTCTTGGTCCAATTATGGTATCAAAACCATGGAATGACGAAAAAATTAATGGAATAAAAAATTTTCTAAATAAATTATGGCGTTTATTTCATAATAACAATAATCAAACATTTTATATCAGTAATAATACTCCAACTTTTAAAGAACTAAAAATTTTACATTTCACAATTAAAAAATTAAAAGAAAAAATAAATTCATTTTCCTTTAATACATCTATTAGTTATCTAATGATTATGGTAAATAAATTAATTATTCTAAAATGTAATAAAAGAAAAATATTGGAACCTTTGGTTCAATTATTAGCTCCATTTACCCCACATATTTCAGAAGAAATATGGATGAAATTAGGTAAAAAAAAATCAATTTTATTTTATTCCTTTCCTAATTTTGATCAAAAATATTTATTAGAAAATAAAATAACATATCCAATTATGTTAAATGGAAAATTTAAATTTACAGAAACGTTTGAAGTTTCTTTAAAAAAGAAAGAAATAGAAAAAAAAATACTAAATCATATTAAAGTAAAGATCTTTTTAAAAGAAAAAAAATTGAAAAAAATAATTATTATTCAAAATAAAATAATAAATATTATAGGAAAATAATTTTTTTAATGGATCTTCAATTACATATATTTATGTAGATTTGTATGACATTCAACCGTCTTTTTGAAATTTTTTTCATTTATGTTATAAAAAATTTTCTTTATGTCAAGAAAAAATAAAAATAATACGTATAGTTTTTTTAATTGTATAGAAAAAAATTTTGATAAAGCGACTAAATACCTTTCTATTAAGAAAGGTTTTTCTGGCATTTTAGAACAAATTAAAGCTTGTAATTCTATATATAGCATGCATTTCCCTGTAAAAATAGGAGAAAAAATAAAAGTCATTGAAGCATACAGGGTTCAGCATTCGCATCATAAATTACCATGTAAAGGTGGAATTAGATATAGTACAAAAGTCAATCAAGATGAAATAATGACTCTATCCGCATTGATGACTTATAAATGTGCTATAGTAGATGTTCCATTTGGAGGAGCTAAAGGAGGTATTAAAATAGATCCACAAGTTATTTCTGTAGAAGAAATGGAAAAAATAACCCGTCGTTATACTTCTGAATTAATAAAAAAAAATTTTATAGGTCCAGGAATAGATGTTCCAGCTCCTGATTATGGTAGTGGAGAAAGAGAAATGAGTTGGATTTTTGATACTTTCTTATCTATTAGTTCCGGAGAAGTTAATGCTTTAGCTTGTGTTACAGGTAAACCTATTTCTCAAGGGGGGGTTAGGGGAAGAAAAGAAGCCACAGGATTAGGTGTTTTTTATGGAATTAGAGAATTATGTAAAATGAAGGAATATATGTTATCAATTGGACTAAATGCAGGTTTATATGGAAAAAAAGTTATCATTCAAGGATTAGGAAATGTAGGTTTTCATGCAGCTAAATTTTTTCATGAAGCAGGAGCTGTTATTGTAGCTTTAGCCGAAAGAGAAGGAGCCATTTATAATGAAAATGGATTAAATGTATCTAATGTTATTTTACATTTAAAGAACACTGGATCTATATTAAATTATCCAGAATCAAAAAATATAGAAAATACAGAAAAAGCTCTAGAATTAGAATGTGATATACTTATACCAGCTGCATTAGAAAATGTTATACATAAAAATAATGCTAATCACATTAAAGCGAAAATTATAGGGGAAGCAGCTAATGGTCCTGTTACTCCTGAAGCTGATGAAATTCTAGAAAAAAAAGGTATTGTTGTCGTTCCGGATATTTATTTAAACGCTGGGGGTGTTACCGTATCTTATTTCGAATGGTTAAAGAATTTGAGTCATGTCCGTTATGGTCGTATGGGAAAACGTTTTAGTGAAAATATGAATGCAGAACTTATACAATCAATAGAAACTGTTTGTAGAAAAAAAATTCCAATAAGAGAAGAAAATTTAAGAGGACCAAAAGAAATCGATTTAATTCGTAGTGGATTAGAAGATACAATGATCAGTGGATTTCATAAAATTCTAGATATAAAAAAATCTTTTGGAATTGAAAGTCTTCGTACGGCTGCATTTGTTCTTTCTATAAAGAAAATCATAAATTCTTATGAAAAATTAGGCATTTTTCCATGAAGTACAAAAGATCATTGTTGAAATTAAGTGGAGAAGCTCTTATGGGAAAAAAAGAATTTGGTTTTCATTCTTCTTCACTTCAAAAATATGCTGAAGAAGTAAAAAAAGTTGTAGACATAGGAGGTCAAGTAGCTATAGTAATTGGAGGTGGTAATATTTTTAGAGGTTTATCTAATAAAAATATGAAAAAAAAAATGATAGGTCGTATAGGCGGAGATTATATGGGGATGTTAGCCACTGTTATAAATGGAATAGCTTTTCAAGCTTATTTAGAAAATTTAGGAATTTGTACGTCTATACAAACAGCAATTAGAATGGATCAGATAGCTGAACCATTTGTAAAAGATAGAGCTATTCATCACCTTGAAAAGGGTAGAGTTGTAATATTTGTGGCAGGTTTGGGTAATCCTTATTTTACTACAGACACTGCAGCTGTTTTACGTGCTATGGAAATTAAAGCAGATGTTTTATTGAAAGGGACTAGAGTAGATGGAATTTATACAGATGATCCAGAAAAAGATAAATATGCTAAAAAGCTTACAAGTATATCATTTGATATGGCTTATAAAATGGAAATAAAAGTAATGGATAAAACAGCCTTTATTTTGGGAAATGAAAATAATCTACCTATTATTATTTTTGATATAAATAAAAAAGGAAATTTAAAAAAAGTAATTTCTGGAGAAAAAATAGGAACTATTGTTTCCAAATAAAAAAAGTTATGTAATGGATGAGTTAAATAAAGTTTTCATGTCTTGCAAAAAAAACATGAAAAAAATTTTGAACCAACTTCAAGAAGAAATTCATCGTATGAGATTAGGTAGTCAATCCATCCTTTCTATTTTAGAAAATATAAGAGTTAAATGTTATGGGACTTTCTTACCCATGATTGAAATATCTACAATAAACATTGTTGATCATATGAATCTTACCATTGAACCTTGGGATCGTACGCTTATATCAAACATAGATAAAGCAGTGATAGATGCAAATCTAGGTTTTATGCCAACTAATAAAGGAAATTTATTATATATTCATCTTCCAATTCTTACGGAAGAAAGTAGAATAAATTTGATGAAAAGAATCAAAACAAAAATAGAAAAATCCAAAATATTAATAAGAACAGTACGAAAAAAAAATAATCAATCTATAAAACAATTAAAATTATCTGATGATTTATCAAAAATAGGAGAAAATCATATACAAAAAACAACAAAAGAGTATATTCAAAAGATTGAAATTCTTTTTCATGAAAAAGAAAAAGAAATATTAAATATATAACTAATTACTTTACTATTCATGAAAATAAGAAAATATTCGATTAAAGAATTATTAGAGAAAGGAATTTTTTTTTTAAAAAAAAATGTTATAGTAGAAGGATGGATTCGTTCTTTTCGAAATTCTATTTTTATATCGTTAAATGATGGATCTACAATAAAAAATATTCAAATTGTTTTATTAAAAAAACTTGAAAAAGAAACTATACAAAAAATAACTATCGGGACTTCTGTTAAAATTTTAGGAGTAGTCAAAAAAAGCCTAGGTAAACAACAGTCTATAGAATTAGAGTTGTTAGATATCAATATCTATGGAGAAGTGGATCTAAAAGAATTTCAAAAAACTATTTTACAACCTAAAAAACACAGTCTAGAAAAATTACGATCACAAGCACATTTACGATTACGTACTAATCTTTTTAGTAGTATTATGCGTATACGTCATCATATTTCTTTTTCTATCCACAAATATTTTCACAAAAATGGATTTTTTTACGTTCATACTCCAATTATTACAACTTTAAATGCTGAAGGAGCAGGAAAAATGTTTCAGGTAACAACTAAAAATAAAAAAAAAAATCTTAATGAAAAAGATTTTTTTAAGTGTAAAACCTATCTTAGTGTGTCTGGACAATTAGAAGCAGAAATGGCTTCTTTAGCTTTAGGAAAAGTTTATACTTTTGGACCCGTTTTTAGAGCAGAGAATTCCAATACTTCACGACATTTATCTGAATTTTGGATGATAGAACCAGAAATGGCTTTTTATCATTTAGAAGAAAATATGAATTTAGCAGAAAATTTTCTAAAATTTATTATTCAATATACAATTGAGAATTGTATAGAAGATCTTTTATTTTTAAATGATCATATAAAAAAATGGAATCAAAAAGAGGAAACTACACTTTTAAAAAAATTAGAAAATATATTAAAATATCCATTTATAAGAATTTCTTACACAGAAGTGATCAATATACTTGAAAAAAGTATTAATAAAAAAAAAGTTAATTTTATTCATCCGGTTAATTGGGGTTTAGATTTACAATCAGAACATGAACTTTTTTTAATAAAAAAATATTTCAAATTTCCTATAATTATTTTTGATTATCCTTCTTCTATTAAAGCTTTTTATATGAGAATAAATGATGATGGAAAAACAGTTAGAGCTATGGATATTTTATTTCCTGAAATAGGAGAGATTATTGGAGGTTCTCAAAGAGAAGAACGTTATGATTTATTATTAAAACGAATAAAAAATATTAACATAGATCATAATGAATTGTGGTGGTATTTAGATTCACGTCGTTTTGGTAGTGTCCCCCATAGTGGTTTTGGCTTAGGTATGGATCGTTTAGTTCAATTTATTACAGGAATGAAAAATATTCGTGACGTAATTCCTTTTCCAAGAACTCCGAATCATGCAGAATTTTAAAGTAAAAAATGTTAAAACAAAAACTTTTACAAAAAGGACAACATAAACTCTCCCCACAACAAATTAAACTTATGAAACTGGTACAGTTGTCTACCTTAGATTTTGAACAAAAAGTTCAACAAGAATTAGAAGAAAATCCAGCATTAGAAATAGAAGAAGAAATCTCAGAAGAGTCTGATACATCAGAAGAAAATATATTTGATATAGAAGAAGATCAAAATAAATCCTTAGATATTCCTGAAATAAATATAGAGGAATATTTAAATAACGAAGAAGATAATACAGATTTTAAAAATCATATTCAACACAATCATTTTAATAACGAAAAAAATATTCCAATTGTTTCTGGAATATCTTTTCAAGAATATTTAAAAAGTCAATTGCATACTTTTCGTTTAAAAAAAGATGACTTACTTATAGCTGATTTTCTGTTAGGATATTTAGATGAAGATGGTTATATAAGAAGAGAAATAACATCTATAACTGATGATATTCTTTTTATACTTGGAATAACAGTTTCTATCGAAAAAGTAGAAAAATTGTTATATAATTATATACAAAAACTAGAACCTATAGGAGTAGGTTCTAGGAATTTGAAAGAATGTCTTTTTTTACAATTAAAAAATAAAAAAAAATCTAATGAAATTAATTTAGCAAAAAATATTATACAAAATTACTTCGATATTTTCACAAAAAAACATTACAAAAAACTACAAGACAAATTAAGTGTAACAAAAAAAAACTTACGATTAGCTATACAACAAATAGAAAAACTAAATCCGAAACCAGGAAAAACCTACTCTGGAAGTAATAATAATAAGAATTGGGATCATCTTATACCAGATTTTACCATATGTATTTCAGATGAAAAACTAGAGTTATCTTTGAACCATAGAAATACTCCAGAATTAAAAGTTTCATCCTTATATATAGATATGTTAAAATCTTATAAAAATTCGAAAAAAAAAAATATTTCAAAAAATGAAAATACTATTGTTTTTCTAAAACAAAAAATAGACTCAGCTAAATGGTTTGTAGATGCTATAAAAAAACGTCAAAATACATTGATGATGACCATGAACGCTATTATGGATTATCAAAAAGAATATTTTTTCACTGGAGATCCATATAAAATAAAACCTATGATTCTGAAAAATATATCACAAAAAATAGGAGTAGGTATATCTACTGTATCTCGTGTCGCTAATAGCAAATATGTCAATACACCATATGGTACTTTTTTAATCAAAAGTTTCTTCTCGGAGAAAATGATAAACAAAAAAGGTGTAGAGATTTCCTCCATTGAAATAAAGAAATTATTAAGAGAATTTATTTATAAAGAAAATAAAAGAAAACCACTTACTGACGAAAAATTATCAAATATTTTTAGAAAAAAAGGATACATAGTAGCTAGACGTACCATCGCTAAATATAGAGATCAAATGAATATTCCAGTAGCAAGGATGCGAAGAATTCTTTAATTATTTAGATTTTATAATTATGGTTTTACAATTTGTGAATTCTTTAATAGATAAAATAGAAAGTTCTCTTCCATATCCAGATTTTTTCGTTCCTCCAAAAGGAAATCTAGGATCAGATTTAACTATCTCATTAATAAAAACCATTCCAGTCTCTATTTTATTGGATAATTTTTCTGCTTTTTCTAAATCTTTTGTCCATATGGAAGCTCCTAAACCGTATGAAGTATCATTCACTATAGATAGAAGTTCTTTTTCTTTTGAAAAGGAAGAAATTAGAGCTATTGGACCAAATAATTCTTCTTTGTTAAAAGAAAAATTATTATTTTCTATTCTCAATAAAGAAGGAGAAAAAAAATTTTCATCTCTTATTGCTTTCAAACAAATTTTTCCTCCATTCAAAATAATATCTTGATATTGTTTATATAATTTTTCAGATAAATCAACACGAGATATATATCCTATTCTTGTTTGTTCATCATGTAAATCTCCTTTATTATATTTTTTCATTTCTTGGATAACAAGATCTATAAAATCATCTATGATCACATCCTCAACTATAAATCTTTTAGCAGAAATACATGTCTGTCCAGTATTATTTAATCTAGATTTTGTAGCTAAGATAGCTGTTTCTTTAATATCACTTACATCTTTCATTACTACAAAAGCATCATTTCCTCCTAATTCTAAAATTGATTTTTTAATATATTTACCAGACAAAGATCCTACGTAACTACCTGCTGTATGACTACCAGTAAAAGAGACTCCTCGTATAATAGGATTTGATATTAAAATTTCTATCTGAGGTATATCTATTAAAAAAATTTGAAATATTCCTTTTAAAAATCCAGAATCAATAAATATTTTTTCTAAAAGAAGAGAACATCCAGCCGTATTAGTTGAGGGTTTAAGTATGACTACATTTCCTAATAAAATATTAGGAATAGCAAATCTTATGGTTTGCCATATAGGATAATTCCAAGGCATTATTCCTAATAATACACCTATAGACTCATATTTAACATATGATTTTTCGTATTCAGAAGCAGATATTTTTTGTAAAAAAATAGACTCTTCTAAATTAGAATAATATTCACATAATTTTATACATTTATCTACTTCTATACGTGATTGACTAATAGGTTTTCCCATTTCTTGGGTAATTAAATAAGCTATTATATCTATAATATGTTTCATAGACTTAGATAATTGGAATATTTTTTTTCTTCTGTAAGAAAAAGAATCATTACTCCAGATGCTATAAGCTTTATCAGACAAGAACAACTTTTCTTTAATATCTTGATTATTGATAAAAGAATAAGTATTTATTATATGGTTATCTACAGGATTAATAGTTTGAAATATCATATTATTTTTTATTAAAATTCATAGCTATTTTAGCATTTAATACTATCGCATATAATTTTATTTTTTTAAATAATAAAAGTATTCCATTAGCACGGATTGGAGATAAAAAAGTGGTAAAACCCATTTCATAAATAAAGTCTGATTTTGCAGAAATAATTTCATCAGGAAGAAGTCCTGAATAAATATTTATCATAATATAAACCATTCCTCTGGTTAATAAAGCATCACTATCTGCTTCAAAAAAAACAAATTTCCCTTTTAATTTAGCTTCTAGCCAAACTTTAGATTGACAACCATTAATCAATTTATCTTCAGATCTAAAAATATCTGATTTTTTTGGAAGTTTTTTACCCAAATCTATAAGATATTCATATTTTTCTTCCCAATTTTTGAGAAGAAAAAATTCTTTCTTAATTTTTTCTTCTTTATCCTGTAACTTCATTTTAATTTTATATACAACCTAATTTATTTTCTAGATATCTATAATTTTTCTTCTAGCTAATTTAGCAGCTTTTATCATATTCTTTAAAGAAGGAATAACTTCTTCCCATTTTCTAGTTTTTAAACCACAATCTGGATTAATCCATAAATTTCGAATTGGTATATTTTTAGAAGCTTCTTTAATTAAATCAAACATCTCTTTTACAGAAGGTATTCTTGGAGAATGAATATCATACACTCCCGGTCCAATTCCATTAGGATAAGAAAATTCCGAAAAAGCTTTTAATAATTCCATTCTAGATCTAGATGTTTCCATTGTAATCACATCTGCATCCATATTAGATATATGCTCCAAGATATCATTAAATTCGCTATAACACATGTGCGTATGAATTTGTGTTTCATCATTTACTCCACTTGAAGAAAGACGAAAAGCCTTAATAGACCAATCAAAATAAGATATCCAATCTTTCTTTTTTAATGGAAGCCCCTCTCTTATAGCTGGTTCATCTATCTGAATAATTTGAATACCAGCATTTTCTAATGACTGAACTTCATCTCTTATTGCTAAAGCGATTTGATAAGCTGTATTTGAAATGGCTTGATCATTTCTTACAAAAGACCATTTTAATATAGTCACAGGACCAGTTAACATACCCTTAATTGGTTTTTTTGTTTTAGTTTGAGAAAAACGGATCCAATCTAAAGTCATTTCATGAAGTCTTTTTACATCTCCATAAATTACAGGAGGTTTTACACAACGACTTCCATAACTTTGAACCCATCCATTTTCAGTAGAAAGAAAACCTTTTAATTTATCTGAAAAAAATTCTACCATATCATTTCTCTCAAACTCTCCATGTACCAATACATCTAAACCAAGATTTTCTTGTTTTTTAATAAGATCTACTATAAAATATTGAATTTTTTTTTCATATTCTTTTTTACTTAATTCTTTCCTTTTATACTGATTTCTTAAGGATCTAATTTTCTTTGTTTGAGGAAAAGAACCTATGGTCGTAGTAGGAAATAATGGTAAATTAAATTTATTATTCTGTTTTTTTTGACGTATGTTGAAAATGTTTTTTCTTCTTAAATATTTTTCTTCCACTTGAAGAACTCTTTCCTTTATTTTATGATCATGAATGATTAAAGATTTTTGTGATTCCTCCAAGGAGTGAATATTTTCCATTAAAATATTTTTAGATCCTTTTATGATACTATTTAAATCATTTAATTCGCAAATTTTTTGTTTTGCAAAAGACATTTTATTCTTTATGTCTGAGTGAATAGAATATTCTTCATTTAAATCTATAGGGACGTGTAAAAGAGAACAATTAGGAGCAATCATAACTCTTTTTTCTCCTAGAGCATCTATTGATTTTTTAATATATTTAATTGATTCACTATAGTTATTTTTCCAAATATTTCTTCCATCTATTAAACCCAATGATAATATCATTTTTTTATCCATAAAAAATGGAAGAATATCGTCTAATTGTTTTGGTTTTTCAACTATGTCAATATGTAAAGCTTGTATAGAGATATCTCTAAAAAGATGAATTGTTTCTGCAACTCCATCAAAATAAGAGGTTAATAAAATATTTATTTTATTAAAAAATAAATTAGATATTTTTTGATATGCATACAGAAAAGCTTCTTTTTCTTTTGTAGATAAATCTAAAACTAATACAGGTTCATCTATTTGTATCCAAGTTGCTCCTTTATCTATTAATTTTTGAATAATTTTTATGTAAACAGAAAGGATATTATCAATTAAATCCATTCTGTGAAAAGACTTATCTTTTTCTTTACCTAAAAAAAGATAAGTAATAGGACCAATCAATACAGGTTTTGGAATGACTTTTATTATACTCTTTGCTTCTTCAAATTCAGAAAATATTTTATTAGAATGAATATAAAACTTTTGGTCTTTTTTGAACTCTGGAACTATATAATGATAATTAGTATTAAACCATTTCGTCATTTCCATAGCTTTTAGATCCAATCCTTTTTTTTGAAATCCTCTAGCCATAGAAAAATAAATATTTATATTTTCTTCACCTTCTGGAATAGAAAAAAAATAATCTGGTATAGAACCCAATAATAGAGACATATCTAAAACATGATCATAAAAACTAAAATCATTACATGGAATTAAATCTAAACCAAATTTTTCTTGATCAATCCAATTTATTTGACGAATTTTTCTTCCAACATTAAACAATTCTTGATAATCTATTTTAGAACTCCAATAGGCTTCACAAGCCTTTTTCAATTCCCTACGTATTCCTATTCTTGGATAACCTAAATTATGTTTCAGCATTATATTTTATTTATTATCTAAATTTACAAAGAACAAAAATCATCTACTTTATTTCTTCTTTAAAAAAAGTTATATCTTTATCTATCGAAGTATATAAATGTTTTAAAATGTCTTTTTCTAAAATAGAAAAAGATATTTTCCTTCTTTTCATTATCATATCTGCCATTTCACAAACTTTTTGAAAAGGAATTGTTTTTCTATCTTGTATTCCTCCAAATGAAAAAGAAGGAATGTTTCTAGGTGGAAACCCATATCCAAAAACATTTGCATTGACACCAACCATAGTACCTGTATTAAATTGAGTATTAATAGATGATTTAGAATAATCTCCCATTATCATTCCTAAAAATTGAAGATTAACAGGTAAAAAGATTTTTTTTTCATAATCCCAAATGGAGACATTAGAATAATCATTTCTCAAATTGGAAATATTAGTACCGGCTCCTAAGTTACACCATTCACCTAATATAGTATTTCCTAAAAATCCATCGTGAGCTTTATTAGAATAAGAAAGTATAATAGAATTCATTATTTCTCCTCCAACTTTACAAAATGGACCAATAGTTGTTGCTCCATATATTCTTGTTCCCATGTTTAATATAGAGCTATTACAGATAGCTACCGGTCCTTTAATTATAGTACCTTCCATTATTTGAACTCCAGTATCAATATAAATTGGTCCTAATTTTGCGTTTAATACAATATTTTCAGCTATCATATCTTCTTCTAAGAAGATACTTTTCTTAGAAAGAATATGATTATTTCCAAACAATGAAAAAGATTTTCTCCCTTTCGTCAGAAAAAAAAAATCTTGATTTAATACAATTTCATTTTTTAAAAAAAGATCCCATGGATATTGAATTTCAAGTATTTTATTAATATAATATACTTTTTTTAAAGCATGCATATTTTCAATATGCATAATAGTTGTAGAATAAGATTCTATTGGAAAAAAATCTTTTCGTATAGCTACTATCTTTTTATTAAACAGTATAGCTTCATTACTATTAAGTTTAAAAATTAATTGAATTAATTCTTCATTCGGTATAAATGAAGAATTTATGAATAACACATCTTTTAATTCTTCATTTATTATATTCATTTTTCCATATTTCTTCGAAAGAAATGGAAGAGTAAAAACAAAAGCCTTTCTTCTTAAATATTTTTTCCACCTTTCTTTTATGGTAAAAATACCTAAACGAATTTCTGAAATAGGTCGAGTAAATGTAATAGGAAGTAATTTTTTCCATTCTGTAAATCCATCATATAAAATAAAAAAATTTTCCATTAAGAATTATTTACTTTTTTTATTTTTATTATATTTTTCATATTTTTTTCTAAATTTTTCAGCTGGTCCTGTTTTTCCTACAAATCTCTTTTCTCCAGTAAAAAAAGGATGAGAATAACTAGATATTTCCATTTTATATAATGGATAAACAACTCCTTTTATTTTAATAGTTTCTTTAGTCTTAACAGTAGATCTACAAATCAATATTTTTTCGTTATTAATATCTTTAAAAACAACAGGTCTATAATTTTCAGGATGTATTTTTTTTTTCATTTTATCTTTTATTTTTAGGAAATCTATAAATCATACCATTAATATTCATACCTGCACCTAATGAGGCCATAATTATCGTATCTCCAGGTTTAATTTCATGAGATGGCAATTTTCCATGAAGAATTAAATCTAATAACGTCGGAACTGTAGCTACAGATGAATTTCCAAATTTTTGAATAGTCATAGGCATTAATTTTTTATAAATTCTTTCATTCAAAGATGAATAATTATATAATTTCAACAATCTTTTTAAGATTGCATAATCCATTTTAGCATTAGCTTGATGTATCAGTATTTTTTTTATATCCTTAAGATGTAAATTAGCATGATCTAATATGCTTTTTAACATATTAGGAACTTCAGTTAATGCGTATTCATAAATACGTCTTCCATTCATTCTAATATTAATTGACGATTTTTTATAATGAGGATTTAAAGATGGACCGTTGGATAAATAATGAATTTCTTCATTATTATTACACTGTGTATCATAATAAATAATTCCATTATTTTCTCCTTTTATTTCTATAGCTGATAAAACAGCGGCACCTGCTCCATCTGAAAAAATCATAGAATTTCTATCGTGAGGATCTAGAACTTTAGATAAAGTTTCTGAACTTGTAATCAGTATATTTTTTGCATACTTTGAACGTAAAAGTTTATCTGCTAAAATCATTCCTTCTATCCAACCTGTACAACCGAAGATCATATCATAAGGACGACATCTCTTATTTTTTATTTCCAGTTTATTCTTAACTCTAGCAGCTATAGAAGGCATAATATCTGATTGAAGAGATACAGGATGGATATCTCCATAATTATGAGCGGATATTATATAATCTATTTTTTCTTTATAAATTTTGGCTTTAGTTAAAGCTCTTTTTGCTGCTATAGTAGCTATATCAGAATTTAACAAAAAATTATTGACATATCTCCTTTCCTGAATTTCTGTAATTTTTTGAAATTTTTTAATAATTTCTTCATTCCTTATTTCAATTTTTAAACCTTTTTCATTGTAAAACGTGTTTTTTAAAAAATGATAATTTTTTATTTTACTATTTGGTAAATAATGCCCAGTACCTGTAATGATTGATCTAATCATTTTTTCTATTATGTTATGAAAAAATTTTTTTCTTTTTTACCAAAAAAATCGTTTTTCTTCGGTAAATTAAATATATATAAATATGAACAAAAATCCTCTATTTTTTTCTAAAGAATCTAAAGAAAAAGAATTAACAAAAATGTTTGATCATATTTCACCTAAATATGATTTTATTAATCATTTTCTATCTTTTGGAATAGATATTTTTTGGAGAAAAGAAGTCATAAAAATATTGAATAATTTCAATTTTATCAACAAAAAAAACAAAAATAATATACAAAAAATATTAGATTTAGCTACGGGTACTGGAGATTTAGCTATCTCATTAGCTAAATGTTTTCATCATGCTTTTATTATAGGTTTAGATCCTTCTAAAGAAATGTTGAAAATAGCAAAAAATAAAATTAAGGATCATTCTTTAGAAAAACAAATCAAATTTGTTCAAGGATTTTCACATAAAATTCCTTTTGAGGATAGTACTTTTGACTTAATTACGATATCTTTTGGTGTAAGAAATTTTCAATTTTTTCATTCTTCTTTTAAAGAAATATATAGAATTCTTAAACCTATGGGAATCCTAGAAATTTTAGAATTTTCTAAACCATCAAATTTTTTTATTAAAAATATTTATCAATTTTATTCTAATTTTATTCTTCCTAAAATAGGAAGTTTTTTTTCGAAAAATGATATTGCTTATCAATATTTACGTAAATCTATTCAATTGTTTCCATTTTGTGGAAAAAAAATGAACAAATTATTAATTTTTCATGGTTTTCATCCTGTTCATATAAAAAAATTAACATTTGGAATTGTTTCTATTTATTTATCCCAAAAAAATAAAATAATTTGATAATGAAAAATATATATGGATGTATAATATCTACATTCATCAAAAAAAGAATAAAACGAATAGAATCTATCATGAAAACTCCAATAGAGATACAGTATAGATTAATCCATAATTTAATTAACCATGCAAAAAATACAGAATTTGGAAAAAAATATGGTTTTATAGATATTAAAAAATATCAACAATTCTCTGAAAGAATTCCAATATGTGAGTATATAGATTTATATCCTTTAGTTAAAAGAATAAGAAAAGGTGAAAAAAATGTATTATGGCCCGGTAAAATAAAATGGTTTGCTCGTTCCTCTGGAACCACTCATAAAAAAAGTAAATATATTCCCGTCACAAATATTTCTATGCAGAAATGTCATTACAAAGCAGGAAAAGATATGTTATCAATTTATCTTCATAATCATCCAGAAACTAAAATTTTATTTGGAAAATCTTTACGTTTAGGAGGAAGTCATGAATTATATAAAAATTATAATACATTTTATGGAGATCTATCCTCTATTTTAATTAAAAATCTTCCTTTTTGGGCGGAATATATTAGTATACCTAAAAAAGAAATAGCATTAATAAGTGAATGGGAAAAAAAGTTGAAAACACTTGTTAAAGAAACTGCACATGAAGATGTTCGTCTTTTATTTGGAGTATGTTCTTGGCTTTTAATTTTTTTGAATCAAATATTGAAAGAATATAACAAAAAAAAAATTAATGAAATATGGCCAAATGTAGAAGTTATATTTCATGGAGGTGTACATTTAAAACCATATATCAAACAGTACAATGAATTATTTTATAATGATTCTATCAATTATTACGATGTTTACAGTGCTTCAGAAGGTTTTTTTGCTGTACAAGATCAAAAAAAAGTAGAAGATCTTTTACTTTTATTAGATCATGGTATTTTTTATGAGTTTATTCCTATAAAAGAATTACATAATCCTTATCCAAACATTATTCCTATAGAAAAAGTTGAATTAAAAAAAAATTATGCATTAGTGATATCTACAAATTCTGGATTATGGAGATATATAATTGGAGATACAATTAAATTTACCAGCTTATCTCCATATAGAATATCTATTTCAGGGAGAACTACTCATTATATTAATTCTTTTGGAGAAGAATTAATTATAGAAAATGCAGAAAAAGCTATAAACAAAACTTGTATTAAAACAAATTCTATTATTCATGAATATACAGCAGGACCTGTTTACATGGATCAAAAACACACTGGAGCTCATGAATGGATTATAGAATTTAAAAAAGAACCCAGAGACTTATGTTTATTTAGAGATACTTTAGATCATGAATTAAAATCACTAAACTCAGATTATGAAATTAAAAGATATAAAAATCTTATTTTACGTCCTCCAATCATACAAGTAGCTAGAAATGGTTTGTTTTATGATTGGTTAAAAAAACATAAAAAATTAGGCGGTCAAAATAAAATACCACGTTTGTATAACAATAGAAAATATATAGAATCTATTCTAAAAATAAAATAAATACATATTAGAAAAATATTTTTAACTTTATTATCTAATCAAACAAGATTATATTACATTATGTATGTATTTAACTAAAGATAAAAAAAAAGAAATATTCAAAACATATGGTTCTTCTGTACTGGATACAGGTGCTTCAGAGGTTCAGATTGCTTTGTTTACTTTGAGAATAAATCATTTAAGTAATCATCTTAAAAAAAATAAAAAAGATTTTAATACAGAAAAATCTCTTGTAAGATTAGTAGGAAAGAGAAAAAAACTTCTAAAATATATAGAAAAAAAGAATATAAATAATTATAAAAAAATTATTAAGATTTTAAAATTAAGAAAATGATTATTCTTTTCATTCATTTATATTTTTCTCTATTCTAAAAAGTAAAAATCTTTATTTTTTTTCATTCATGAAAATAAAAATATGCCAGATACAATAAAAGAAACTATATCATTAGAAGATGGTCGTTCTATTATTATAGAAACAGGACAGATAGCTAGACAGGCTGATGGTTCAGCTGTTGTACGCATGAAAAATACCGTTTTGTTAGCAACTGTAGTAGTTTCTAAAGACATGAAAAACGACATTAATTTTTTGCCACTAACTGTAGATTACAGAGAAAAATATTCTTCCATTGGAAAAATTCCTGGTGGATACTTGAAAAGAGAAGGAAAACCTTCTGATGAAGAAATTTTAATCATGAGATTAGTGGATAGAATTTTAAGACCTTCTTTTCCTGAACATTTTCGTTACGAAATACAGGTTATGATTTCTCTTTTATCATATGATCAAACAGTTTTACCTGATGGACTAGCTGGATTAGTTGCTTCTACAGCTTTATTTTTATCAGGAATTCCATTTGACGGTCCTATATCAGGAATTCGTATTATACGTGTAAATGGAAATTTTATCATAAATCCAAGTTTGGATCAATTAAAAAAAGCAGATATAGATTTAATTGTAGGAGCTTCTAATGAAGCTATTATTATGATAGAAGGAGAAATGAAAGAAGTCCCTGAAAATGAACTTTTATACGCTATAAAAAAAGCTCATCAAGCTATAAAACTTCAAATAAAAGCTCAAAAAAGATTGGTTAAAGAAATTTTTCAAAAAAAAAATTCTTTTTTTGAAGAAAAAAAAAAGGATTATCCTTTAGATAAAAAAATTCTGAAAAAAAAATTATTTTCTTTTTCTTATGAAAAAATTTACAATCTTTATAAAAATTTTTTGGATAAGAAAACACGTTTTTATCGAGAGAGTATTATTCTAAAAAACTTTAAAGAAAAATTATCTCTGGAAATAAGAGAAAAAAATGATTTTTTTTTGGATCATTGTTTTGAAAAAATTAAAAAAAAAGTGATTCAACATATGATTTTAAAGGAAGGTTTAAGGATAGATGGAAGAAAAAACAAACAAATACGTTCTATATCTAGTATAGTAGATTATCTACCAGGAGTACATGGTTCTGCTTTATTTTCTAGAGGAGAAACTCAATCGTTAACAACGATAACATTAGGATCATCTTCTGATGCTAATAAAATAGATAATGTGATTATGGAAGATTATGAAAAATTTTATCTTCACTATAATTTTCCTCCTTTCTCTACAGGAGAAATACGTCAAGTACGAGGAATTTCTAGACGTGAAATAGGACATGGAAATTTAGCACAACGTGCATTAAAAAACGTAATACCTCAAAAAAATCCATATACAATTCGTGTCGTATCCGATATTCTAGAATCTAATGGGTCTTCTTCAATGGCAACAGTTTGTGCTGCTAGCTTAGCATTAATGGATGCTGGAATAGCTATTGAAAATCCTGTTTCTGGTATCTCTATGGGTTTATTTTCAGATAAAGAAAAAAAAGTTATTTTATCCGATATTATTGGAGACGAAGATAATTTTGGAATTCTTGATTTTAAAATAGCTGGAACTAAACGTGGAATAACAGCATGTCAAATGGATATAAAAAAAAATAAAGTATTGACTGAGAATCTTTTGAGTAAAATTTTAAATCAAGCTTTAGAAGGACGAATATTTATACTAAATAAGATGCTAGAAACTTTACCAAAATATAGAAATCAATTAAAACCTAATGCTCCTAAAATATATACTTTTAATATTCCGAAAAATTACATAGGTTCTGTTATTGGTCCTGGAGGAAGAGTAATTCAAGAAATACAATTTCTTACGGATACAAGTATATTAATTGAAGAAAAGGAAGGAATGGGTTTTATTGAAATTATAGGAAAAGATATTCAAAAAATGAGGAAAGCCATTGATAAAATCAATGAACTTATTTTCATTCCTGAACTTGGTAAAGTTTATAAAGCAAAAGTAAAATCTATAAAAGATTTTGGGGCTTTTGTAGAAATATCTAAAGGAGTAGAAGGGTTACTTCATATTTCTGAAATAGGATGGAAAAGATTAAATAAAGTAGAAGATGAATTAAACATTGGTGATTTTATTGAAGTAAAACTAATTGGTTTTGATGAAAAAAATAAGAAGATGAAACTTTCTAGAAAGATACTTTTTCCTCGTCCTAAAGAGTCCTAGCTAGAATGATCAAAAAAAAAGAAGAAAAAATATGAGACAACTTAAAATTACGAAACAAGTAACAAATCGTGAATCTGAATCATTAGATAAATACCTCCATGAAATAGGTAAAATTCCTTTGCTCACTCCAGAAGAAGAAGTTGAATATGCACGTAAAGCGAGAGAAGGAGATTCCTCTGCAATAGAAAAACTAGTAAATGCAAATTTACGTTTCGTTGTTTCTGTAGCAAAACAATATCAAAATCAGGGATTAAGTTTATGTGATTTAATTAATGAAGGGAACCTAGGTTTAATAAAAGGTATATTACGATTTGATGAAACAAGAGGTTTTAAATGTATCTCTTATGTTGTTTGGTGGATCAGACAAGCAATATTACAAGCTATAGCAGAACAATCACGTTCTATTCGTCAACCAACCAACAAATTAGCTTTATTAAATAAAATACTTAAAACTCTAGCTAAATTAGAGCAAGATCTACAAAGAACTCCTTCTGCAAGAGAAATAGCAGAACATTTAAATATGAATGAAAAAGATGTAGAAGATTCCATTAAAAATTCAGGGAGACATGTTTCCATGGATGCTCCTTTAATAGAAGGGGAAGATTCAAATTTATATGATTTAGTAAGATCAGACGAGTCACCTCGCCCAGATGAACATTTAGAAAAAGAATCTCTTCGTAAAGACATACGTAGAATTTTAGAAACTTTAAGTGAAAGAGAACGTCGTGTTATCATTTTACATTTTGGATTAAATGGATCACCTCCAATGACTTTAGAAGAAGTCGGTCAATCTTGTGATTTAACAAGAGAAAGAGTAAGACAAATTGAAAGTATAGCTCTTAAAAGATTAAAACATTCATCTAGAAGTAAAATACTAAAACCTTATTTAGGATAATAATAAAAACAAGACGAGACCTCGATGGGATTCGAACCCATAAACCTTCTGATCCGTAGTCAGATGCTCTATCCAAATTAAGCTACGAGGCCGAATAATAAACAAATAATAAAAAATTTAGGAATGTATAATTTTCAAAAACTTTTTTACTTGAAGTGATGAATTACCTACAAGACCTCCATCAATATCCTCTTGAGAAAACAGATGACCTGCATTCATATCGTTTATACTTCCTCCATATAAGATAGATATATTTTTGGATATATTTTCTCCATATTTCTCTCTAAACATAGTTCGAATGTACAAATGCATTTCTTGAGCTTCTTTAGGTGTAGCAGTCTTTCCAGTTCCAATAGCCCATATAGGTTCATAAGCTATAATAAATTTACTCATTTCATAAAAATGGAAAACAGTTTCTTCTAATTGTTTTTTAACAGTTATAAACTGTTCATTCTTTTCTTTTTCAATAGAATTTTCTCCTATACAAAAAATAATTTGAAAACCATATTTTAATGCTATTTTTATTTTTTCTACAAAAATAGAATTGGTTTCATGAAAAAACTTTTTTCGTTCACTGTGTCCTAATATAACTTTTTGTATTCCTATAGATTTTAACATAGAAGCAGACACTTCACCAGTATAAGATCCTTTTTCTCTTTGGGATATATTTTG
Source organism: Blattabacterium cuenoti (assembly GCF_014251235.1). Taxonomy (NCBI): domain Bacteria; kingdom Pseudomonadati; phylum Bacteroidota; class Flavobacteriia; order Flavobacteriales; family Blattabacteriaceae; genus Blattabacterium; species Blattabacterium cuenoti. The sequence goes on from NZ_CP059181.1 coordinate 527,945, forward strand.
TGCAGAGATACTTAAATGTGTCCCTTGTAAGATTTGATTGGAAATATGTAAAAAAGGAAAAGATGGAGCTATTATAATATCTTTTTTTTTATAAATATTTTTTTCAAAAACCTTTTTTAATAAATTTTTTAAAAAAGAAGTAGTCTCATAAAAATCATGATTCATCTTCCAATTCGCAATTACAATTTTTTTCCTCATTTATTTGTTATAAATAAATCAAAAAACATTTCCAACTAATATTTAATTAATATTTTAAATATTTAAAATATGTTTTTTTTTAAATAGGTCAAAGTTACATTTAACATCTTTAAACAAAAAATTTTTAATTCTTTAGAATTAATTTTTTCCTTTTTTTTCAATAAAAAAATATTATTCACAATATCTTCTATCGAAAATGAATAAATCCAATTTTTTTTATTATATAATAATTTTATTTTATAGAATTCACGTGAATAAATTTTAATAACATCATAATGAGAAATAGATTTTTTATAATCTGTATATTTTTTGATTAAAATAATCAATATATAATTGATTATATCCATGTGTGTATCCATTATTTTTTCTTCTTCTACTTTTTGATATCCTTTTTTTTGAATATTTTGAATACGAATAATTTTCATGAAAATTTGATCTACTATGGAAGAAACATTTATACATTTCCATGATAAATCGTAATTATTTAATTTTTGTTTAAAAATTTTTTCACATTTTTCCATGATTAAATCAATAGAAATATGATTCATATCTTTTCATTTATATTTAAAATAAAAATATTTTTTGAATGACAATTAATTGTGGTGGTTCTTTATTATTTTTTCATGTTCCAAAAATCATGGGAATTGTTAATATAACTCCTGATTCTTTTTATGATGGAGGAAAGTTTAAATCAGAGAAAGAAATATTACGACATGTTGAACATTTATTAAGTCATGGTTCTGATTTTATAGATATTGGTGGTTGTTCTACCCGTCCATGGTCTAAAAGTTATCCAACAAAAGAAGAGGAGATAAGAAGAGTGATACCTACTATTCGTTCCATTTTAAAAGAATTTCCAAAATCTATAATATCTATAGATACTTTTCATAGTGAAGTAGCTAAGATAGCAGTAGAAGAAGGAGCCTTAATTATAAACGATATTTCCGGAGGAGATATAGACAAACAAATGTTTCCTTTATTATCTAAATTAAGAATACCATATATATTAAGTCATAATAATATGATGGGAGAAATTAACAATAGAAAATGCAGAGAAGATAATACACTTTTAAAAATAAATTTATTTTTTTCTAGAAAAATTTTCTTTTTAAAAAAATATGGAGTTAATGATATAATATTAGATCCTGGATTTGGTTTTGGTAAAACATTAAAACAAAATTATCAATTATTAAAAAATTTATCTCTTTTAGGTTTTAAGGATCATGTAATTTTAGTAGGTATTTCCAGAAAATCTATGATTAGAAATATACTAAAAATAACAACAGAAGAAGCATTGAATGCTTCTTCTGTTGTTCATTCTTTAGCTTTATTAAATGGAGCTAAAATATTACGTGTTCATGATGTTAAAGAAGCGATAGAATGCATAAAACTTATTCGAGTTTATCAAAAATCATAAAATTAATTGATTTATCTACTTTTTTTTAGGAAAAAAAAATGTAGGTTACTTTTAGTCCTTTTTTGATTATTATATTTTTTTGAAAATTTCTTTCATTGATATTTTAGATATTTTTTTAGTCGCTATTATTCTATTACAAATTTATAGATTAGTTTACAGAACAGTAGCTTTAAATATTTTTTATGGTATAATATCCACTTTTATTTTTTGGAAAATAGTAGAAGCATATAAAATGAAACTTCTTAGTATAGTTATGAGTGCTTTTTTTAAAGGTGGATTTTTAGCTTTAATTATTTTATTTCAACCAGAAATAAGAAAATTTCTTCTTATAGTTGGAAGTAAAATTTTATTTGGAAAATTTATTTTTTCCCTTCTTGTAAGACCTATAATTCCTTCTGTTAAAACTGAAACTATAGATAGTATAATAAAAGCTTGTGCCATTTTTTCAGGAGATAAAACAGGAGTATTAATTGTGATACAATTATACCAAAATATAAAAGAATTTATTCAAAATGGAGATGAGATAGATGCAAAAGTAAATATTCCTATTCTGGAAAGTATATTCTATAAAAATAGTCCATTACATGATGGGGCAGTAGTAGTTATAGGTAATAAAATAGTAAGAACAAGAGCTATTCTTCCTGTATCCTATAATAAGGAAATTCCTTCCCGTTTAGGTCTTCGTCATAGAGCCGCTTTTGGCCTATCTGAGAAAACAGATGCAGTTTGCATTGTTATTTCAGAAGAAACAGGTTATATTTCTTATATTAAAGATCAAAAAAGGACAATTATTACTAACATCAATAATTTAAAATTGATACTTGAAAAAGATCTTCTTTAAGAAATTTAGTCATTCTATTTAAGAAATAACTTTTGTATGAAAATAAAAGATTTATATAAAATTTATACTGTTTCTTCAGGTGTGGAAATAAACAGTAATAATATAAAAAATGGTTCTATTTTTTTTGCTTTAAAAGGAAAAAATTTTGATGGTAATCAATTTGCTCATGAGGCTATTTTAAATGGAGCTTCAATAGCAATAATAGATAATAAAAAATACTTTGTTCATCAAACAAAAAATATCCTTCTTGTCAAAGATACTTTATCCTATTTGCAAAAATTAGCTTATTATCATAGATTGAAACTTTTACATATTCCTATTATTGTTATAACAGGAAGTAATGGAAAAACAACAACAAAAGAATTAATAAAAACTATTCTTTCTAAAAAATATAAAACAGTTCATTATACTAAACAAAATTTTAATAATCACATAGGAATTCCTTTAACCATATTATCTATGTCTAAAAAAACACAAATTTCTGTTATAGAAATTGGTGCTAATAAAGAAAAAGAAATCTATAAAATGTGTTCCATTATTTATCCAGATTATGGATACATAACTAATTTTGGAAAAGCTCATCTTGATGGTTTCAAAAATATAAAAGGAGTAATTAGAGGAAAATTAGAATTATATGAATTTCTTAAAGAGAATAAAAAAAAAGTTTTTGTAAATGAAGATGATCCTATTCAATTGACTCATAGCTTAGGTATGGATAGATATACTTTTTCAGAAAAAGGAGATTCAAATGTAAAAATTACATATTTATGGAAAAAAACTAACTTAAAATCATTTTTACGGGTTCGTAATGTAAAAATAGAATCTCCATTATTTGGTTCTTATAATTTATATAACATAGCATCCGCTATAACTATTGGTATTTATTTTAAAGTTTCTTTAAAAAAGATAAAAAAAGCTATAAAAGAATATTATCCAAATAATTATCGTTCTCAAATTTTAGAGAAAAAAAACATAAAGATTATTTTAGATTGTTATAATGCAAATCCTAGTAGTATGGTAGAATCGCTCATTTCTTTTAATAAAATAAAGGGTAATAAAATAGCGATTTTAGGGGATATGTTAGAATTAGGAAGTTCTTCTTCATATGAACATGTTAAAATTATTTCTTTTTTAGAGAAAAGCAATATTGAAAAAATATTTCTGATTGGTGAAAGATTTTTTCAAATAAGCAAAAATAAATATGATAAGATAAAGAAATTTTATAATAAAAAAATTTTCATTCAATGGATTAAAAAACATCCTATAAAGACTGATTTTATTTTAATTAAAGGTTCTAGAAAAAACACATTAGAAAGTTTAATTCATTTTCTTTAATTCTTTTTGTAGGTTTCTATCTTAAAGATTAAATTTGTATTTGTTTTTATATTGATTCATAAAATTTTCCCTTAATATGAAGGAAATTACCACAAAAACCTATATAAAGTGGTTTAAAAATATGTTTTTTTGGAGAAAATTTGAGGACAAATGTCGTTCCTTATACTTAAAAAGAAAAATTAGAGGATTTCTTCATTTATATAATGGTCAAGAATCCATTCCTGCTGGTTTAACACATGCTATGGATATGTCGAAAGATAAAATAATTACAGCTTATAGATGTCATATATTACCCATTTCTATGGGAGTTGATCCAAAAAAAGTTATGGCCGAACTTTTAGGAAAAGTAACAGGAACTTCTTATGGTATGGGTGGATCTATGCATATTTTTAGTAAAAAACATCGTTTTTATGGAGGACATGGAATAGTAGGAGGACAAATACCATTAGGTGCAGGTATAGCTTTTGCTGATAAATATTTTGATAGAGATGCTGTCACACTTACACTGATGGGTGATGGAGCTATTAGACAAGGTTCTTTACATGAGACGTTTAACATGGCTATGTTGTGGAAACTTCCTGTTGTTTTTATATGTGAAAATAATCAATATGCAATGGGAACATCCGTAAAAAGAAGTACCAATATAGAAGATTTATATAAAATTGGACATTCATATGGGATGCCTTCTTTTCCTGTCAATGGAATGGACCCTAAAGAGGTAGCAATAGCTTCTTATAAAGCTATTGAAAGAGCAAGAAAAGGAAATGGATCAACTTTTCTTGAAGTAAGAACTTATAGATATAGAGGACATTCTATGTCTGATGCTGAATCCTATCGTAGTAAAGAAGAAGTCCTTTTTTATAAAAAAAAAGATCCTATTTTAAAATTAAAAAAACTCATTTTAAAAAATAAATGGGAAACTGTAGATATATTAAATTCTATTGAAAATAAAATAAAAGAAGAAGTAGATCTTTGTGTAGATTTTGCAGAGAGATCGGATACTCCTTCTTTAAGTAAAATGTATGATTTTGTTTATTATCATGAATCTTGATTATCCTTTTTTTTAGGATAAAAAAAAGTTATAATTTCCTAATTAATAAAACACCTTAAAAATAATGGCGGAAATAATATCTATGCCCCAATTAAGCGACACAATGGAAGAAGGAATTGTAGTTAAATGGAATAAAAAAATAGGAGAAATAGTTTCAGAAGGGGATATTTTAGCAGAAATAGAAACGGATAAAGCTATACAAGATTTTGAAGTTGACGTTAGTGGATATCTACTTTTTATTGGAGCAAAAGAAGGAGAAAAAACACGTGTTAATGATATACTAGCTATAATTGGTGATAAAAATGAAGATATCAGTCATCTTATTATAAAAAAAAATGATCAAGTTATCAATCAAGAAGAAAATAAAGAAAAAAATAGGATTTTTATCTCTCCATTAGCAAAAAAAATGGCAAAAAAAATAGGATTATCTATTGATAAAATTAGAGGAAGTGGGGATAAAGGTAGAATAGTAAAAAAAGACATTGATATACATAAAAATGAAAAAAATGTAGAAATTTCTTCTATGAGAAAGAAAATTGCTGAACATTTGACTTATTCTAAATTTACGGCCCCTCATTATTATTTATTTATCGAAATAAATGTAGGAAAAATGATTCAATTAAGACAGGAAATAAACGAAAAATTATCCAAAGAAGACAAAATATCATTCAATGATATTATTATTAAAGCTGTCGCTCTTTCTTTAAAAAAAAATCCTCATATAAATTCTTCATGGAAAGAAGAAAAAATTGTATATCACTCTCACATCAATATTGGTGTTGCAGTATCTGTTAAAGAAGGATTAATTGTTCCAGTTATTTATCAAACAGACCAAAAATCATTACTACAAATATCTAAAGAAATAAAAGATAAAGCTTTACGTTCTAAGTTAAAAAAAATTAAAGAAAAAGAAATAGAAAATAGTACATTTACTGTTTCCAATTTAGGAATGTATGGAATAGAATTTTTTACTTCTATAATTAATATACCTAATTCATCTATTCTTTCAATAGGTTCCATATTAGAAAAACCTATTGTGATAGATTCAAAAATTAAAATAGGAAAAGTTATGAAACTTACTTTATCTTGTGATCATAGAATTATAGATGGATCTACTGGTAGTAATTTTCTTCATTCTTTAAAAGAAATATTAGAAGATCCAGTTTTTATATTAATTTAACTCTTTTTTATTATGATAAATATAGGACATAATAATTGGAAAAAAGAATATAACTACAGTAATATAAGGGAAAAAACATTCTACATATCTAAATATAAAATATATAGGTTTTTTTTTCTCAAAAGAAGAAATCAAAAGTTTTATTCCTAACAATAAAATAACAATACAAGTTGACTTTTTTAAACTAGGAATATTTTCTATAAGCTTAATAAATTTTTGAACAAAAAATCTCATAGTTAAAATACTTATAGAAACTCCTAAAAAAATGAGGATAATATTTTCTGATAAAGCAACGGAAGAAAAAATATTATCAATTGAAAAAACTAAATCCATCAATTCCATGGAAAAAATAACAAACCAAAAAGAATTAGTATTTTTTCTTTCTTTCTTTTTAGAAAAAAAAATTTTTTTTTCTAAAAAAAATCTTAATCCAAGATAAATTAAATATAAACCTCCTAATGGTTTCAACCACCAAATTTTTATTAAAATAGAAGCAAATGCAAGTGTTATTCCTCTAAATAAATAGGCTCCAATAATACCATATTTAAAAGCTTTTTTTCTTTCTTCCTTTTTTAATCCTATAGCAAAAGAAGATAGTATAATCGCATTATCTATAGATAAAATACTTTCTATGAAAAATAAATTTACAATAATAGAAATAGAAAGAATGGGATGTTTTGCTATATCTAGAATAGAATTGAAAATAATATCCTTCATTATTTATTTCATAATAATCAGATTTTTTTAAGAAAAATTTTTTTATTTTTACTACTTAAAACTATGAAGATAAAATGCGAATAATAAATTTTTTTACAATTTTTATAGCATTTTTCCTCACTATAATCTGTTTATACTATATTTCTTTTAGTTTAAATATTTCAAATGTAGAATTTTTCAGAAAAAAAAAAAATTATTCTAAGGAAAGATATAAATATGAAAAAGTTAGAAACAATAAAACTTTAAATCTTGGTTTAGATTTAAAAGGAGGAATAAGCATGATGATAGAAATATCTGAAAAAGATTTATTGAAAAAATTTTCTAATAATTCTCAGGATCCTATTTTTTTAAGAGCATTAGAAAATGCAGATAAAGAAAAAAAGAAAAACCAAAATATTAATTACTTTTCTTATTTTTTAAATTTTTTTCATAGGGAAAAGAAAATAATGAAAAGTCATTCTTCCTTCACTGATTTATTTTCAAAAAAATTTTATTTAAATGAAATAAACTCTGATCGTTCTGATAAAGAAACAGAAAAAATTATCAGAAATAAAATAGAATCTTCTATTGATAATACATCTAACATTCTTAGATACAGAATAAATCAATTGGGAGACGTTCAACCTAATATACAAAGAATAAAAAAAACTAATAGAATTTTAATAGAATTATCCGGAATAAAAGATATAAATAGAATAAAAAACATTTTACAAAGAAAAGCTGAATTACAATTTTTTGAAATTGTTAATTTAAAGGAGATTTTTCCATTTTTTGAAAAAATCAATAATTTTTATTCTATAAAAAAAAACAATAAAGAAAAATCTTTTATAGAAAAATTAAATATTAAAAATATAGAATTGGATAACATTATAGTAGGATTAGTTAAAAGAGAGGACAAAAACAATGTTACAAATTTTTTAAATTCTACAGAATTTATAGATTTATTACCATATAATCTAAAAAATATAAAATTTTTATGGGGATATAAAGAATATATAAAGGATAAAAATAAATATGCACAATTGTTTGCTGTTAAAAATAATGAAAGTGAAGATTATTCTATAAAAGAAAATATGATTGTTAATGCTTATAAATCTTTTGGTCCATTTAATGAAATTTTTGTAAATATTCAAATGGATCGAGAAGGAGCTAAAAATTGGAGTCTTTTTACTGAAAAAAACCTTGAAAAGGGTATAGCGATAGTTCTTGATCACTTAGTTTATACTGCTCCAATTGTAAAATCTGTGATAAAGAATGGTATATCACAAATATCTGGAAATTTTTCTTTACAAGAATCAAATGATTTGATCAATATATTAAATGGAGGAAAATTACCTACTTCGATAAAAATAATTCAGTCAGAGATGATTGGTCCTTCTTTAGGAAAAGATACAATCAAAAAAGGAATGATATCCTTCATTATTTCTATATTTTTCATATTCATTTGTATGTTTTATTATTATTCAATTCCGGGAATATATGCTAATATATCGTTAATTTTTAATTTGATATTCATATTTGGAATACTTATTTCCATTAATTCTGTATTAACATTTTCTGGAATAGCAGGTATTATACTAACTTTAGCTATGTCTATGGACGCTTGTATTCTTATTTATGAAAAAATTAAAGAAGATTTAAAAAATGGATTTTCTATTCGTCAAGCAATACATAATAGCTATCAATTTAAAGGATCTTTATCTTCTATTATAGATAGTCAAGTAACTACTTTATTGTGTGGTTTAATCCTATTTTTTTTTGGAATAGGTCCTATTAAAAGTTTTTCCATTTCTTTAATTATAGGAATATTTACTTCTTTTTTTTCTTCTGTATGTTTATGCAAATCTTTCTTAGAAAATCATTTAAATTATAAAAAAATTTTTTTTAGAGTTTCCAATTATAAAAAAAAATTTTTTTTTCAATGGGATTTTTTATCCAAAAGAAAATTTTTTTATACCATTTCTATGGTTAGTATTCTATTCAGTTTAACATCTATTTATTATCAAGGATTAAATTTTGGAATAGATTTTGTAGGTGGATGTTCTTATGTTATTCGTTTTGATCGTGAAGTTTCTCCAAATGAGATATCTTCTATTTTATCCAAAAAATTTTCAGAAAAAGAAAAAAGTATTTTATCTATAAAAGTTTTCTCTTTTGGAGATAAAAATCAGCTAAAAATAATAACAAAATCTAGAATAGAAAATGAAGATAGAAAGGTAGATCAAGAAATCCTAAAAAAAATATTTTTTTCATTAAAACCATATTTTTTTACTTCCATAGATTTTCGTCATTTTCAAAATAACGAAAAAAATAAATCTATAGGATTACTTTTTTACGAAAAAGTAGATCCTATAATCTCTGATAAAATAATTAAAAATTCTTTTTTTTCAATAATCCTATCCTTATTAGGAATTTTTATTTACCTACTTATCAGATTTAAAAAATGGGAATTTAGTTTTAGTGCTATTATTTCTCTTCTTCACGATACAATAATTATATTTGGTTTATTTTCATTTTTTCATAAAAGGTTTCCTCTTTTTTTTGAAGTAAATCAAACGTTTATTGCTGCTATATTAACTATTATAGGTTATTCAATTAATGATACAGTTGTTTTATACGATAAAATTAGGAATTATCAATATAATATGGGATCCAGTTTTTCAATGAAAGAAATTATAAATAATGGAATTAATAATTCTTTAACAAGAACAATGAAAACTTCATTTATCACAATATTAGTGATAACTATTATTTTTTTATTTGGAGGTCAGACTCTTCATAGTTTTATGTTAGCTTTGTTTTTCGGAGTAATGATTGGAACCTATTCTTCTATATTTATAGCTTCATCTATAATATATGATTTTTCTAAAAAGTAGAAAAAAAATGATAAATTTTTTATTTATTAGTCTTGAAGAAAGCTTTTTTATTATTATAATAGCTATTATTATTTTTGGACCGAAAAAAATACCATATATAGCTAGAGAAATAGGAGAAGGAATAAGATTTTTAAAATCTGCAAAAAATAAAATTAAGAATGAAATAAGGAAAAATAATATTATAGATAATATAATAGATAAAAATAGAAAAAAAGAGAAAAAATAAGAAGTTAAATCTTCTATTAAACGTCATTAAAAATCTTTTCTATAATCTTTTATTTTTGATTTTTTTATTAAGACCTTACCTAAATTTTCCAATATTTTTTTCCTCAAATAAGTATTTGATATCTCTATTTCATGAGAAAAATAAGATGGTTTTTTATAGGAAGAAATATGTTTTATCGGTCTAATAAAAAAAATTCCTTTTTCTCCAAATATAGGTTTAGATGTTTTATTTTTTTTTAAGGATAAAGAAAATCCAACAACTTTAGGTTCTTTAAAACCATTAATGATAGAATCATGAAAATTTATTTTATATCCTTTTTTTATTCTTTTAGAAAAAATAGAAGAAACTTCTTCTAATTCTATGTTTTTTTTTACCGTATTTGATAAAATGTTTTTTATTCTTTCTTTTCTCAAGAAAGGAATCAAATTATTTTTTATTTCTTCCATTAAATAACCTTTCTTTTTAATCTTTGAAAGATATGCTATGATATAATTTTTATTATGATTAGAAAAAATATGAGTATCTCCCTCCTTTCTCTTTTTTTCAAAAGACCAATTTAAAATTTCTTTATCTACTTCTGTATTAAATTCATTTATATCCCATTGAGTCGATTTTACATCCTTTAAAAGGATTGTATCATATCCTTTTTTTCTTGCATTATTAAGAAATATATTTAAACTATAATTTTTATTTTTTTTCAAAAAAAATTTTACTTCATTATAAAGTAAATCTTCCGTGTTTTTAGATGGAAAAAGAGTTTTAACTATTAAAGCAAACTGATAAGCTGGTTCAGGTTTGCTCTTATTATCTATTCTTAGAATATGATAACCGAATTTTGTTTCAGTAAGACCTATCATCCCAATTTTATTTTTAGAATGAAAAATATTATATTTTCCAATATTATTTTGATCTTCATATCTCAACCATCCCAAACTTCCTTTATTTTTTTTCGTATTAAGAAAATCATCAGATTTTTTTTTCAAAAAAAAATCAAATTTGTAGGGGTTTTTTTTTAGATCGTTATATATTTCATTAGCTATTTTTTTAGCTTCTTTTTTATTTCTATTATTGGAAGAACGTATAGCATCTTCATGGGAGATTAATATATGACTAGACAAAACATAATTAGATATCATTTCTTTTCCAATAAGTTTCGCTATCATATATTGATTTCCATTTTTAAATGGACCAAACATACTTCCAATTTTTTTATCCTTTTTTATAAAGTTTTGTAACATTATAGGAAGATCTTTTTTAAGATAAAAATTTGAATCAAAATCTTTTTCAGATTGATTTGATACGAAAACCAAGTTTTGATTAGTTAATTTTAATTTATGGAACAATTCTTCCATTTTCTTCTTCATTTTTATTTCATCATCTAAAGACGGTATAGATTTAAAAATAATAAAACTGAGACTCCTTAAATTTTCTTTTTTATAGATAAATTTATGTTTTTGAACAAAATTTTTAATTTTTTTATTTTCAATAGTAAATAAATTATACTTACGTTCTATTTCTGAATAAGGTATAAAAACATAATCTACAATAGAAAATAATTCTTTTCCTTTAAAATTTAATTCCGCTTCTACTGAAGAAGTATTTAATCCATACATTAACATTTCTATATATTTTTTTGATACGATTCTTTTTGGAATATTTTCTTTTTCATAAAACCATATTTTTTTTTCTACTTCAAGTTGAGGATTGTAATAATTGGATGGACTTTCCAATCTATTTAAGTATAATTGAAATTTTTTTATATCTAAAAAACCATATTTATCCTGAAATTCAGGAATATAACTATATATAGACTGTTTAGATAAAGTATTCAAAAAATCTTCTTTATTACTCTGTATTCCTACTTTTATAGCCTGTTCATTCAATAATTTTTCATGAATTAATAAATTCCAAGTATCTTTTTTTATATCATAATCTGATTCTCCTTTACGGAATTGTTTTAAAAATTGAAAACAATTAGTGTATTCTTTTACGGATATATTTTCTCCATTTACCTTTCCAATTATATTGGACTTTTCGGTAAAAAATTTTAACAATATATGTGGATCTAATATAAAAGATAACATGGATATTCCTATAAAAAAGAATAAAATCCATGTATTTTTTCTTATTTTTTCTAAAAAACTCATTTATAAATTCTTTTTTTGAAGAAAAACTTCTTCTATTTTATTTTTTGAAACTTTTTTTATTTCAATATACAAAATATCATTAATCTTTATTTTTTCTTTGCATTTAGGTATATATCCTGTATGATAAACTATTAAACCACCTAATGTTTCATATTCATCAGAACTAGGTAGTTCTAAATTATATTTAGCATTAAGAAAATCAATTTCCAATCTAGCAGAGAACAAAAATTCGTTGTCATTTAATTGATTTTCTATAAATTTCATTTCGTCATGTTCATCTTTTATATCTCCAAGAAATTCTTCCAGTATATCTTCTATTGTTATCATACCTGCCGTTCCTCCATACTCATCCAACACAACTGCTATACTTTTTTTCTTCTTAATGAGAAGATCCATTATTTTTCTTACTGGTGTAGTCACATGCACAAATTCTACAGGTTGAATTATAGAATGATTGATATTAATTGGTTTTTTTAAAATTTCTAAATAATGAATATATCCTATAATATTATCAATATTATTTTGATATATCAAAATTTTAGAAATCCCTTTTTTCGTAAGAATATGACGTATTTGATCAATATTAGAAGTGTAAATATTAGAAGAAATCATTTCTTTTCTAGGAAGCATACATTCTCGTGCTTTTTTTTCAGAAAATTCTAAAGCTTTATGAAAGATTTCTACTTCTGATTCCACTATTCCGTGAATATTATTTCCTATTTTATCTGATAAAAAATAAATCAAATCTTCTTTATCAAATATTTTTTGGTTATTTTCTTCTTTTTCTCCCAAAATTTTTAAAAAAAAACTAGAAATATAGATAATAAAATTTGTTACAGGAGAAAGTGCTGTATTGATAATATATACTGGAACAATAAATAAACTTAACAATTCATTAGGATATACACTAAATATCATTTTAGGAAAAAATTCACCAATAATAAGAATAATAGTTGCGGAAATTACCGTTTCTAAAAAAAGGATACAAAAAGTAGTTTTTTGAATAAAAAACCATTCATTTAATAGAATTAAAAACAATTTTTCCATATGAATTCCATAGATAACTAAAGATATTGTATTTCCTATTAGCATAGTTATTATAAATTCCTTAGATTTTTTTATACTTTTAGAAAGAAGTTTAGATCGAAAAGATCCTTTCTTTTTTTCTATTTCTATTTGGAATAAATTAGAAGAAATTAAAGCCATTTCCATTCCAGAAAAAAAAGAAGAAAGAAGTATAGTAATTAAAACTATACTAATATGAAAAAACATAAATAGGAATTTTTTCTATTCAATGGGAATAATACCACTAATATTTTTTATATTAATCTTTTTAAGATCTTCAGATGCTTCTATTCCATTTTTAGCATGTAATAAAATACCATCATTACAATATATAATTGTAGGTATATTATTAAATATTTTTCTAGATTTTTTGTTCCAAAAAATTTCTTCCGTTTTTAAAAAATCTCCATTAGAATTCATAACAATAACTTGACCCTTAAAGTTATAAAAGATTTCCTTTGTTAATTTTACCCAATTTGCACTAAGATATATATACTTTTTTTTACCCTCATAAAAAAGGAAGAGTTTTATTCCATTTGGAAATAAAGTATAAAAAGAATATTCTTCCATTATTGGAGAATCAATAAAAAATCGGATATTTCCATTTTCTTTGTAAGAAATCCTTATTTTAGTAAAAGTCCTATGAGGCTTATTATTTTTTTTATTGGGAACTTCTTGTCTTTTTTTAACTAAAGTAGAACAAGATATGAAAGAAAAAACCAATATTATACTGATAATAATTTTTAATCTTTTACTTATTATTTTTTGTATTTTTGTGAAAATGGTATCTTAGCTCAGTTGGTAGAGCAAAGGACTGAAAATCCTTGTGTCCCCGGTTCAATTCCGGGAGATACCACATTATTCACAATGCATTTTTATTTTTATGAAATACCTAATTCCTTTTTTACTTCTTCAGTAATATCTATACCTCTATTAACCAAAACTCCTTTCCCAGGACTACAATCATCTACTCGTGTAATTGTTTGATCTTTTTCAAGAACTTTGTTAATAGCATTTTCTATTTTTTTATAGATAGGATTTAACAAATTATTTTGTTTTTTAGATAAATCATCTTCAGCTTTTTTTTGATATGCTTTAGCTTTAGCCTGCAAAATTTCTAATTCTTTTTTTAGTATTAGATTTTTGTTTTTTTGAAATTTTTCGGATTTTTTATGAAATTCTTTTGCTAGTTTTTCAAGTGTCTCCTCATGATTTTTACTTAATTTTTCCAGTTCTTTTTGAGCATTAGAAAATTCTGGCATTTTTTCTATAAGAATCAAACTATTCAAACAAACAATTTTTTGATTGCAATTTTTAGCTTTAGAAAAAGTAATATTTCCTAATATAACAAACAAAAAAAATAATAAACAATAAATAACTCTATTTTTTTTCATATAATATTTATTTATAACCGTTATAATGTAAATTAATTTTGACCGATAATAAAATGTATTTTATATTTTTCTTTTTCATAAAAAGAACTTTTTCCTACTATAGGATAACCTACATCAATTCCAAAAGGACCTATAGGTAACCAAAAAAGACGAAATCCAAAACCAAAAGATTTATTATTCATTTTTAATGGATTAAATTTTTTATAAGAATCACTAATACTACCTCCTTCTATAAAAGATAGAATCCAAAATTTGCAGACATTAGCATACTCTTTAATTAAATAACGAATTTCAAAAACTGACTTATTATAAATGATTCCTCCATCACCAGGTGTTATAGAATCATTTCCAATATTAGAATAACCTCTTAAGGAAATATGATCTTCTTCTATTTTCTTTTTACTAAACAAGTCATTTTTAATTCCTCCCATAGAAAATTTTTGAAAATGAAAGAGTTTCTTATTAATACTATATTTACCAATAACTCCTAATTCTTCACCTATTTTTAAAACTGTTTTATTCAAAATTTCTTTATACAAAGAATAAGTTATTTTAACTTTAAAAAATTCCATCCATTCGGATAATGATTTTTTTATATTTTTATCTTTTTTAATTTTAAAAAACATTGATATAGTAGAATATGGAAGAGTAAATTTACTTTCAAATTGTATTTTGGATCCTGTAATCGGAAAAATAAAATCAGGATAATTTGAAAATCTTTGGAAAGCTATTAAATAATTTAAATTATTTATTTTTAGACCATTACCATTATTTAAGTTTGGAAATAAATGATGATCATAATAAAATTGATTATAATCAATAGATAACATTATTTTAGAATACGAATCTATAAAAAATAAAGGTTTATTTAAATTAATGGAAAACTCTTTCTTTTTTAAAAAACCTTCAATATTTGTTATATTTTCGTGAGAAAATGTTTTATATAATAGAAAAAGATCATCAGTTTTCTTTTTATTATTTGAATAATTCATATTCAAAGTCAATGATGTTGGATTTACTTTATCTATTATACTAAACCAAGGTTCTGTAAAAGAAAGACCATAAGATTGAGTATTTTTTCCGAATTGAAAGGATAATATAAGATTCTGTCCATCTCCTTGGGGTATAGGTTTCCATGATTTCATTCTAAATAAATCACTAATAGAAAAATTTCCAATATTTAATTGAAAATTTCCAAGAAATTTATCTTTTCCATAACCTCCATTTAATTGAATTTGATTTGTATTTTTTTCCGAAATACGCCACTCTACATCTAGAGTATTATCGTTATTTAATTGTAGATATGGATATGTTTTTTTATTATCAAATAAATTCAAATTTTCTAAACGAAATAAACTATTCTTTATTTTTATAGGAGAAAATAGATCACCTGGATAAGTATTTAGTTCACGTCTGATAACATGATCTTTAGTCAAAGTATTTCCTACTATATGCACTTTGTTAATAAATACTGGTTTATTCTCTTTTATCTGTATCTCTAAAGAGATTTTATTATCATCTATTAATCTCTCTATAGGAACTATTTTTACCAATAAAAATCCTAAATTCAAATAATATGAAGTAATGTTATTTTTAGATGTCTTTTTTTCAATATCAAAAATATTGTTTTCTATTCCTATTTTGTTATAAATATCACCTTTTTTGTAAGATAAAATCTTTTTCAAAATATCTGTTTTTACTACAGTATTTCCTACAAAATTAACATCATCTAAATAATATTTTTTTCCTTCAATTATTTTAATCTTTAGTTTAAAATAATTATCATTATCATTTTTACAAACAGAATCTAAAATTGCTTTTGCATCTAAAAAACCCATTGATATATACTTATATTTAATGTTTTTTAAATCCTCTTTTATATTTTCATATATATAAACAAATTTTTTTCTTATAGAAAAACAAGAAAAAAAATTTTTTTTTCTTGTTTTTTCCATAATTCTTAATAAAGCATTATCTGTTAAATAATGATTACCATGAAAAAAAATATTATTTATTTCAATTTTTTTACCTTTATTTATATGTAGGTTTAATATGTTTTTATGATTATCCACTTTTATAACATTCGTGATAGATATTTCATAATATCCTTTTTGGATATAAAAATTTATAATCTCATTCCGAATATTTTGAATTATATCTTCGGATATTTTGTCTCCTGATTTTATCTTTTCAATGATAGGAAACTTATGAAGTTCTATTCCACTTCCTTCAATATTAATTTTATGAATCTCCGGAAGATCTTCCAAATTAAAAAATAAATCTATTTCATTTTTTGATCTATTTTTTTTATAAACTGATATTTTTTTAAAAAGATTTTTTTTCCAAAGTTTTCTAATAGTTTCATCTACTTTTTTTCCGGGTAAAAATATTTTATCACCTGGAAAAATATTAAAAAAATCAGAAATGAAATGATGATCATATTTAGTTTTCCCTATTACATATATATTTCTAACTGTAAAAGTTGATGTTTTTTCATTTTTATTCATTTCATTCCAATTTTCCGTTATAGAAAACGATAAACTTGGAAAAAAAATAATAAATAAGTATAGAAGAATATTTCTACTTCTTTTATTCAACTTTTCCAAAACGACGGTTCCTTTTCTGATAATTTATTATAGCTTCATATAAATCTTTTTTACGAAAATCAGGCCATAAAATATTCGTAAAATATAATTCTGCATATGCAGATTGCCAAAGTAAAAAATTACTAATTCTTTGTTCTCCACTTGTTCTTATAATAAGATCTACATCTGGTATTTCTTTAGTATATAAAAAATTATTAAAAGAAAAAGCATTAATTTCATCTAAAGATAAATATCCTTGACTCACTTTTTTTGCTATAGTTTTTGTTGCTCTTAAAATCTCTTCTCTAGCTCCATAGCTTAATGCTAAAATCAATGTAATAGAAGTATTATTTCTTGTTTTTTTTCGCAAAAAGAATAATTCTTTTTGTATTTTTTCAGAAAATTTTTCTATTTCTCCTATAGTAATAATTTTTACATTACTATCATGAATTTCTTCAAAAAAATTTCTAATATTAGAATAAAATAAACAAGTTAAATCCTCTATTTCTTTTTTTGGACGATTCCAATTTTCTGAGGAAAAGACATATAATGTAATATATGGAATTCCTAATTCTTTACATCCATTGACAGTTTCTTTTACAGACTGTATAGCATTTTCATGTCCATATGTTCTCATTTGTCCTCTCTTTTTAGCCCAACGTCCATTTCCATCCATTATAATTGCAACATGATGAGGTAGATTATTAAAATCTATTTTGTTCTTATCCAAAAATTTTTTCATTCAAAAAAAAAACAGATAATCGTAATTGACACAAATATATATAAAAAGATTTTTCTTTTTTATTTTAATTTTATCAATTTCTTTGATCCATACCCCACAATAATTTTTCTCTTAATGTTTTATAATATGTATGATTACCTTCTTGGAGCAAATAAATATAAAAAGGAGCTTTTTTGATATATAATTCATTCTTCTTTTCTAAAGAAATTAATCTAGTATCCATAGATAAAGAATAATACTTAACACGACTATGCACTTTTATATGTAATCTATGATGATCAGAAATAATTAATGGGCGAGAAAATAAATTATGTGGAGAGATAGGAGTTAAAACAAAATTATTATTTTCAGGTGTAATAATAGGGCCTCCACAACTTAATGAATATCCAGTAGAACCAGTTGGAGTAGAAATAATTAATCCATCAGACCAATAAGAAGTTAAAAATTCGTCATCTATATATGTATCTATAGTTATCATGGAAACGGTTTCTTTTCTTAATATGACAACTTCATTCAACGCAAAATTGAAAAAAGAAAGATCTTCATCATACATGATAGAAGTTTCTAACCATAACAAGCTTCTTGGTATTAAATAAAATTTTTCATGAAAAATTTTATCTATTTTTTTAATAAAAACATCTTTATTAAAGGTTGCTAAAAAACCCAAATTCCCTGTATTTACACCAACAATAGGTATTCCAGAATCTCTAATAAAAGGAATAGCAGATAAAATAGTTCCATCTCCTCCAAAAGTAAACATTAGATTAAAATCTTTAGTCAATTCTTTATAATTGGAAAAAATAGGAAAATTTAGATTTTTAAATTCTTCAAAAGAAGATAAAATATTAAAAAATGATTTTTCAATATAAATATCTATTGAATGATTAGATACATAATTAATGAATTGACTGATATATGGTATATTTTGTTTTCCAAACTTTTGTCCATATAAAGCTATTTTCATTATTCTTGTCATTTTTAGTTTTTTAATTAAATTTGTTTTCATAAAAAAATGAAGAAGTTTTTTTTTCCTTCAAAAATTCTCTTATTTGGAGAATATGGAATAATAGAAAATTCCAGTGGACTTTCTTTTCCTTACCCTTTTTATAAGGGGGCTTTGCAGTTAAATGAACCTAATCATAACTTATCTACCACCTTTACTACTCCCATTAAGAAAGAATTTACAAATTCTAATTTAGAATTAGAAAAATATTACAATTTTTTACTTCTTTTAGAAAGAAAAAAAAAAGATTTAGCAAAATTAGATCTAATCAGATTAGATCAAGATATTAAAAAAGGAATATCCTTTCATTCGAATATACCTCAAGGATACGGAATAGGAAGTTCAGGGGCTTTAGTAGCTTCTATTTACGATAAATATGCTAAAAATAAATTAGATAAAAAAAAACACGTAATAACTTTAAAGAATATATTTAGTCAAATGGAATCTTTTTTTCATGGAAAAAGCTCTGGACTAGATCCTCTCATTTGTTATTTGAATCATCCTTTACTCATTCATTCAAAAAAAAATATATCCTTTATAAAAAAAAATTATAAAAAAAAAAATTTTAAAGGAAAAGGCGCTATTTTTTTAATAGATTCTGGTTCCCCTAGAAAAACATCATCCATGGTAGAATTTTTTGAAGAAAAATTCAAATGTGAGAATTTTAAAAGAAGATTAAAAGAAGAATTTATTAAATATAATGAAACCTGTATTAATGCATTTTTAAAAGAAAATTACCATTCTCTTTTAAAAAATGTAAAATTACTTTCTACTTGGGTTTTTCATCATTTCCGTCTAATGATACCAATAAACTTTTTAGAAATTTGGGAAAAAGGTATATTAACAAATAATTACTATTTAAAATTATGTGGTTCTGGAGGTGGTGGTTTTATATTAGGTTTTACTAAAAATTATGAAACTTTATCTAAGTTAGAATTAAGAAAATACGTAAAAGAAATTCTTTTTCGTTTTTAGATTTATATTTCAGACAAAGAAATGAAAAAAAAAGAAGAAAAAAAAATTATAAGATTAAATCATTACTTAGCAAATTCTGGTATTTCATCTAGAAGAGAAGCAGATAAATTAATTCAATCAGGTTCTATAGAAGTCAACGGAAGAATAATATCAAAATTAGGAACAAAAGTAAATATAAACGATAATATAAAATTTAATGGAAATCGTATTAAAAAAAAAGAAAATATGTATATCATTCTTAATAAACCTAAGGGTTATATTACTTCTACACGAGATCCACTTAATAGAAAAACAGTTATGAATTTAGTTCCTCATTTTTCCAACTATAGAATTTATCCTGTAGGAAGACTGGATCGTTTAACAACAGGAGTTTTACTTCTTACTAATGATGGTTTAATAACTGAAATATTAACTCATCCAAAATATAAAGTACAAAAAATATATCATGTATTATTAAATAAAACAATAAATCCTCAAGATTTAGACAAAATCAGAAGAGAAAAAATTTATTTAAGTGAAGGAAAAGTGAAAATAGATTTTATTTTATCTAAAAAAAACAGAATAAAAATAGGATTACATATAGGATGGAATAAGGTAATCCGACGTTTGTTTAAAAAACTTACTTATAAAGTAATTCAGCTGGATAGAATTAATTTTGGAGGATTTAATAAAAAAGATATTAAAATAGGACGATGGCGTTTTATAGATAAAAAAGAAGTAGAAAAAAAAATAAAAAAATTTATTTCATGAAAAAAAAAATAAACATAATTAACGGACCAAATTTAAATCTAATAGGAAGTAGGGAACCTAATTTATACGGAACTGAAAAATTCATGGATTACCTAAATAAAATAAAAAAGAAAAAAATATTTTCCAATATAGAAATTACTTATTATCAAAGTAATCATGAAGGAAAAATTATAGATATTTTACATATCATAGGTTTTCAATCAGATGGAATCATTCTTAATGCAGGGGCCTATACTCATACATCTTTAGGAATTGCAGATGCTATTAAATCTATTTCTACTCCAGTTGTAGAAATTCATATATCAAACATTCATTCAAGAGAATCTTTTAGAAAAAAATCATTTTTATCTTCCGTTTGTGTAGGTACAATTTTTGGTTTTGGATTAAAATCTTATGAATTGGGAATTCTTAGTTTTTCTTTATAAGAAAAAAGAATATTTTTAATATATTGCAAAATACTCTTTCTTCCATATTTTTTTGTTACCGACACTTGAAAATATTCAATATTCAAAAAAAATTCTTCCTCTATTTTTTTTTTACAGGAGTTTATATTTTTATTTAAAATGTTTTTATTTAATTTATCTATTTTTGTGAAAACAATACAGAATCTTATTTTATACATTTGTAATTTTCGTATAAAATATAAGTCTATTTCTTGCAAAAGAAACCTACAATCTATCAACAAAAATAAACAAAGTAAATTATTTCTCTTGTATATATAATCTATAATTAAGTTCTTTTTTCTTGTATGATGAAAAGTAAATCCGTATCCAGGTAGATCAATTAAATACCATTTTTTATTAATTAAAAAAGGATGAATATACTTTGTTCTTCCAGGTAAGGAAGAGACTATCGCTATTTTCTTTCGATTGGTAAGAAAATTAATTAAACTAGATTTTCCAACATTAGAACGTCCGGCAAAAGCATATTCAGGAAAACTAGAAAATAAACATTGATTGATGTTAACCTTACTTCCTTTAAATTCTACAGAATAAATTTTCACGATTAAAATCAAATTTTGATAGCCATTTTTCTAGAATGTTTATAAATCTTTTTGGATGTTCCATCATGGGTACATGTCCACATTTATCTATCCAATATAACTCTGAATGAGGCAATAATCTGTGAAATTCTTTAGCTACTTCTGGTGGAGTAACATGATCTTGCCTCCCCCAAATTAAACAAATAGGTTGTCGAATAACAGATAAATCTTTAGACATATTATATTTCATAGAACTTTTTGCTATATATAAAGTTTTTATTCCCTTTTTTTTATCATTTACAATATGAAAAACTTCATCTACTAATTCTTTGGTTGCTATTCTAGGATCATAAAATACTTCTTGAGATTTTTTTCTAATATATTCATAATTTTCCCTTTTTGGAATAGCATCTCCAAAAGCTCTTTCAAATAAACCTGAACTTCCTGTAAGTACAATTGAATGTACTAAATCCATCCTGTTTTTAGCTATAATCAAAGCTATATGTCCACCAAGTGAATTACCTATTAAGGTAGCCTTTTCTATTTCTATTTCTATTAATAGATTAATAACATATTTAGATAAACTATAAATATTTGTAAGTAACAAAGGCATCTTATAAAGAGGTAATCTAGGTATTATAACTTGATATCCTTTTTTTGGAAAAAAATCTAGAAGAGCATTAAAATTACTTAATTTCCCCATTAAACCATGAAGTAATATTAATGGATGCCCTGAACCTCTTCTCACATAAGAAAATTTCTTTATAAACATAATTATAATTCAGTATTTTTTTTACTTTTTTTTTGGATAATGAAATAGGCATTTTTAGCAGCCATCTCTTCTGAATTTTTTTTTGAAAGACCTCTTCCTATTGTTTTTATACCATATTGGTATATGGTCATTTCAGAAAAATAAGTAATAAGATGTTTATTCTCTTCTTCATTTTTAGTTTTTTTTTCATCCCTAAAAGTATTGAATTTTAAAATAAATTTATTTTTCTGAGACCATTCTATCACCCATACTTTATAACTAAAAATTTCCTTTTGCAATTTTGAAATATTCACATGATAATTTAATATTTTGTTATACACAAACTTTTGACAACCTTTATATCCTATTTCTAAATAAATATAACCTATTAAAGCTTCTAAAGTATTACCCAATATATTATCAGATATAATAGATTGATTTTTTTGAAAAATAACTTCCGTAAGAGTCATCTTTTTAGATATTTCATTTAGTTTTCTCCTACAAACTATTTGAGATCTAACTTTAGTTAATTCTCCTTCTTTTTTTTCTGGAAATTTTTCACATAAAAAATGTGAAATAATAGAGTTTAATACTGCATCTCCTAAAAACTCTAATCTTTGAAAATCTAAAAAATAGTTTTTATTCAAAGTTTTTTTTTTTGTATGATAAAAACTATAAATGAATACATCTTTTAAAAGTTTTTTATTTTTTGGTAAAAAACCCAATATTTTTTCTAATCTACTAACTAAAATAGAAAATTCTCTTTTTTTAAAAGTAGTATCTTCAGATGACATCTATTTTTTTAAATAAAAGACAAACATTATGTCCTCCAAAACCAAAAGTATTACATATACTAATATTAATTTCTCTTTTTATTGCCTTATTTGGAGTAAAACTAATTCTTTGATCTATTTTTTTATCCACTTGAAACAAGTTAATAGTTGGAGGAATCAATCCTTTACTTAAAGGAAGTATTGATGCAATAGCTTCTATAGCCCCTGCAGCTCCTAATAAATGCCCAGTCATAGACTTTGTAGAATTAATGGAGATATCGTATGTTTTTTCTTTAAAAACTTCTTGAATGGCTTTCATTTCAGCTAAATCACCTAAAATAGTAGAAGTCCCATGAGCATTTATATGGTCTACTTCGTTATATTTTATCCCTGCATCTTTTAGGGCTGTTTTCATAGCAATGACAACACCTTTTCCTTCCGGATGTGGTGTTGTAATATGATAAGCATCACCAGACATTCCTACTCCTCCTATTTCTGCATAAATATATGCTCCTCTTTTTTTTGCATGTTTGTATTCCTCAAGTACAAGACATCCAGCTCCTTCTCCTAATACAAAACCATCCCTATTCTTGTCAAAAGGACGTGATGCTGTTCTGTAATCTTCATTTCTAGTTGATAAAGCATGTAATGCATTAAATCCTCCAACTCCACTTTTTGTTATAGGGGCTTCAGAACCCCCAGTTACCATAACATCAGCTTTTCCTAAACATATTAAATGATATGCATCTACTATTGCGTTAGATGAAGAAGCACAAGCGGATACAGTAGCGTAATTCGGTCCATGAAGTCCATAATTCATAGATATAAAACCTGCAGTAATATCTATAAGCATTTTAGGAATAAAAAAAGGACTAAATCTAGGTTTTTCTCCACTATTTACATAATCTGATATAGATTTTTCTAAATTTAATAATCCACCAATTCCAGAACCCCATATAACTCCAATACGTTCTCTTTTTTCTTTAGAAAAAATTATTCCACTATTTTCTATAGCTTCGTAAGAAGCCACAATACCATACTGTGCACAAGGATCTATTTTTTTTTTATCTTTCTTATTAAAAAAAACATTTGGATCATAATTCTTTAATTCACAAGCAAATTTTGTTTTATGTTTTTTAGTATCAAAATAAGTAATAGGACCAACCCCATTATTTCCATTTTTAAGAGAATTCCAAAATTTTTCTACATTATTACCTATTGGAGTAATTGAACCAATTCCAGTAATTACTACTCTATTTAATAATTTATTCATCGAATAATTATTAATTTTTATTTTTGTTTGTTTTTTTCATTTAAAAGATCTTCTATAGCCTGTATAGATTCACTTACAGTGGTAATTTTTTCTGCTTTTTCATCAGAAATACTAATATTAAATTCTTTTTCAAATTCCATAATTAGTTCCACAATATCTAACGAATCTGCACCTAAATCATTAGTAAAACTAGAGGTTAAATGAATATCTTTTTCTTCAACACTCAATTTTTCGATGATTAGTGCTTTAACTCTTGATGCAAGATCAGACATAAAATCATAATTTTTATTTTATTTTATGATACAAAATTAGTAAACTTTTATAAATTTGCATTTTTATGGTAACAGCAATTAAATAATCACACGTATAACAATAGTAGATTAAGATTATGAGTTCTCTTTTTTTAGAAAATTATGGAATTTTGAATTCTTCCAACAAGAATCAATTAACCCCCGAAGAATTGCAAAATATAGTGATAAAAAATGGTATGGGTTTGGAAACCAGTTCAGGAGTATTAACTGTGAAAACGGGAACATTTACTGGACGATCTCCTAAAGATCGATATATTGTAAGAGATTTTATTACAGAAAAAAAAGTTTGGTGGGATGAAAAATTTAATCAGTCTTTTGATCCAAAAAAATTTGACAAATTATATCAAAAAATAGTTAAATATCTATCTGGAAAAGAAATATATGTAAGAGAGGGTTATCTTTGTTCAGATAAACGTTATCAATTAAATATTCGTTCTATTAGTGAGTATCCTTGGTCTGATTTATTTGTGCACAATCTCTTTTTCAGAATATTTAATAATAACCAAAAACAAAAAATATCACCAGATTGGTTACTTTTTTGCATCCCAGGTTTTCAAGCTGATCCAAAAACGGATGGAACACGTAAAGAAAATTTTTCTATTTTAAATTTTGAAAAAAAAATAGTCCTGATAGGAGGATCAGGATATACAGGAGAAATAAAAAAATCTTTTTTTTCTGTTTTAAATTTTATACTTCCTACATATAAAAATGTATTTCCTATGCATTGTGCCGCAAATATTGGTTTTTCTAAGAAAGATATAGCTCTTTTTTTTGGATTATCCGGAACTGGAAAAACTACGTTATCTAACGATTATAATAGAAGATTAATAGGAGATGACGAACACGGATGGACTTCTGATAATATTATTTTCAATTTTGAAGGAGGTTGTTATGCAAAAATATTAGGGATAACTAAAGAACAAGAACCTATGATTTACAAAGCCATAAAAAAAGGAGCCATGTTAGAAAATGTAGTTTTCAAAAAAGGAACAAATGAAGTTGATTTTTTTAATGATTCTATCACACAAAATATGAGAATGAGTTATCCAATTGATTTTATAGAAAATATAGAAAAGAAATCTATATCTTCCAACATAAAAAACATTTTTTTTCTTACTTATGATGCTTTTGGGGTATTACCACCCATCTCTAAATTAAATAAAGAACAATCTGCTTATTATTTTTTATTAGGATATACTTCAAAAGTAGCTGGTACAGAATTAGATATAAAAGAACCTATGGCTACATTCTCTTCCTGTTTCGGAGCCCCATTCATGCCTTTACATCCCGTTAAATATACAAAAATGTTGATAGAAAAATTGTTAAATAATCCATCCATAAATGTATGGATGCTAAATACAGGATTAATATCAGAAGTAGGTATAGGTAATATAGGAATACGTATTAAATTAAAATATACAAGAAAACTCGTTCAACAAGCTTTAAATGGTTTTTTTACTAAAAATTGTTACGATATATATCCTATTTTTAATTTTCAAATACCTAGATCATGTCCAGGAGTCCCCTCAGAAATGTTAAATCCAAAAAATATATGGAAAAATAAAAAAATGTATCAAAAACAAGTAGAAAATCTTGTAAAAAAATTCATCAAACACTTTTCTGTATATAGAAAATATGCTGACAAAAAAATATTATCTGGAGAACCTAAAATATTATTTTCATAAATTTTTTTCAAAAATACCAGCTCTCATTTTAATAAAAATTTAAATAATGAATTATAGTAAAAATAAAATTATAGTAGGTTTTTCTACTGGAGATCTTAATGGAATAGGAATGGAAATTTTTTTAAAAGTATGTGGAAATAAAAGAATGTTAGATTTCTTTACTCCAATATTATTTGGTTCTTACGAATTATGTTTTTTTTACAAAAAAATCCTAAATATTGATATAAATCACATAACAGAAATAAAAAATTTTAAGGAAATTGTAGATCGAAAAATAAATGTATTAAATGTATGGGAGGAAAATAATATTAGATTTGATTTAATTAATCTTAACAAAAATTCAGGAAAATACCCTATTCTTTCTTTAAAAAAAGCATCATATGCTTTAAAAAAAGGAGAAATAGATGTTCTTGTTACTGCTCCTGTTAATAAAAAATGGATGAATGATAAGCATTTTTCTTTTTTTGGACATACGGAATATTTGCAAAAAATTTTAGATGGAGAAGCTTTAATGATGATGATTCATGATTCTATAAAAATAGCATTGGTTACTAACCATATACCATTAAAAAATGTTACTCATGAAATTAACAAAAAAAAGATTATAAAATCAATTAAAATTTTACATAAATCTTTAATAGTTGATTTTTCTATAGAAAAACCTAAAATTGCAGTTTTAGGATGCAATCCTCATTCAAGTGATTGTGGATTAATTGGAGATGAAGAAAAAAAAAAAATAAAACCAGCTATCGATTGTTTATTTAAAGAAAAAGGATTATTAGTCTTTGGTCCTTATCCTCCAGATAGTTTCTTCGGTAATCAAAACTACCGTAATTTTGATGCGACTTTAGCTATGTATCACGATCAAGGTTTAATACCTTTTAAAACATTAACCTTTAATGAAGGCGTTAATTTTACAGCAGGATTATCTCGTATACGTACATCACCAGATCATGGAGTTGCTTATGACATAGCTAAAAAAGGAATAGCTAATGAAAATTCTTTTGAAGAAGCTATTTTTCATGCTATTAAAATATTTAAAAACCGAAAAGAATATATGAATATTATTACAGATAATCATTAATTCAAAATCTTTTGAATCAATTAAAATTAAAAACTATAAAATAATAAATACAATATTTTTTTCTACTTGCATAATTCCACATTTTATACTAATTGTAAATTTTATATTGTCTACCTTTTTCAAGGTTAAAATACCTTTTCCTAATAAAGAAATCAGTGTTATATGATTTTCTAATATTTGAAAATAACCATTTAATCCAGGAGCTATAATAGAAATAACAAATTCTTTTTTTATTAAAAATTTTTCTAAATTAATAATTGTTACTTCCATACTTATGACGATAACATTTCCTTTCCAGTTTCTATTACTTCCTCTATTTTTCCTTTTAAATTAAAGGCCATTTCTGGATACATATCCAATTCTCCGTTCATTATCATATTGAAACCTTTAATTATATCTTCTATTTCTACAAATTCTCCTTTAATTCCCGTAAATTGCTTCGCAACATGAAAAGGTTGTGAAAAAAAACGTTGAATACGTCTAGCACGAGAAACTACTAATTTATCTTCTTCACTTAATTCATCTATTCCTAGAATAGCAATTATATCTTGTAAAGAATTATACTTCTGTAAAATTTCTTTTACACGTAATGCACAATTATAATGATCTTTTCCTATAGAATCTATAGATAAAATTCTAGAAGTAGAATCTAAAGGATCTATAGCGGGATAAATACCTAAAGAAGCTATTTTTCTTGAAAGAACTGTCGTAGAATCTAAATGTGAAAACGTAATAGCTGGAGCCGGATCTGTTAAATCATCTGCAGGAACATAAACAGCCTGAACTGAAGTAATAGAACCATTTTTAGTAGATGTAATCCTCTCCTGTAAAATTCCCATTTCAGACGATAAGGTAGGTTGATAACCTACAGATGATGGAATTCTACCTAATAAAGCTGAAACTTCTGATCCTGCTTGAGTAAATCTAAATATATTATCTATAAAAAATAAGACATCTTGTCCTTTTTTTTCTCCAATAGATAAATCTCTATAATATTCTGCTAAAGTTAATCCAGATAAAGCAACCCTAGCTCTTGCTCCAGGAGGTTCGTTCATTTGTCCAAAAACAAAAGCGGCCTTAGATTCTTTTAAGGCATTTTTATCTACTTTAGAAATATCCCAATTTCCTTTTTTCATGGACTTCATGAAAGAATCTCCATATTTTACAATTCCAGATTCCAACATTTCTCGTAGTAAATC
The DNA here is from genome assembly GCF_014251235.1 of Blattabacterium cuenoti. Lineage (NCBI taxonomy): Bacteria > Pseudomonadati > Bacteroidota > Flavobacteriia > Flavobacteriales > Blattabacteriaceae > Blattabacterium > Blattabacterium cuenoti. The sequence continues at coordinate 556,505 of NZ_CP059181.1, forward strand.
ATTTCCTTCTCTAGTCCTTTCACCAACTCCAGCAAAAACAGAACGTCCTCCATGCCCTTTTGCTACATTATTTATTAATTCTTGTATAAGTACTGTTTTTCCTACTCCAGCCCCTCCAAATAATCCTATTTTTCCTCCTTTTGGATATGGACATATTAAATCTATGACTTTAATTCCGGTATATAATATTTCTGTATCCGTAGATAAATCTTGAAATCTTGGTGATGGTCTATGAATAGGTTTCTTTTTAGTTTTTTCTAAACTCCATAATCCATCTATAGGATCTCCTAAAACATTGAAAATACGACCATTTATTTCTTCACCTATAGGCATACTTATAGGAACTCCTAGATTTTCTGCTTCCTGACCTCTTCGTATTCTATCTGTTATATCCATAGATATACAACGGACACTGTATTCCCCTACATGTTGTTGAACTTCTAATATAATTTTACTCCATTTGGATATTTTTACGGATAAAGCATCGTAAATATTAGGAAGGTCGGATTTATTTTCAAATGAAACATCTATAACAGGTCCTACAATTCTAGTTATTTTTCCTTTTGATTTTTTTTGATCCATTGATACAGGAATTTAAAAAAAAAGATTATAAAATTTACAATTTTATTTATATTTAATCTTAATTGAGATGTAAAGGTAAGAGAAAAAAAAGAAAAATATTTTGAAAATTTATTCATTTATTGATGAATTTTCTTCCTTACTACCATGTGTTTTCACTCTTGGTTTTTTTGATGGTGTTCATAGAGGACATCAAAAATTGATTCAAAATTTAATTTATCAAGCAAAAAAAGAAGGTAAATATAGTTCTGTTGTATTGACATTCAAACCTCATCCAAAAGAAATATTAAATCCAGATAATCGATTTTTGTATCTAAATACTTTTTCTGAAAGAATATATCATTTACAAAAAACAGGAATTGAACATTTAATTATTCATCCTTTTACCATAGGATTTTCAAGATTAAGCACAAAATATTTTATGAAAAATATTTTGTGCTCCAAATTAAAAGTAAAAAAAATTATTACTGGATATGATTCACATTTTGGTAGAAATAGAGATGGATCTTCTCATTTATTAAAAAAATATTCTCATATTTATGGATATAAACTTTACCAAGTTCATCCATATAAATTAAAAAGAAGAATCATAAGCTCGACTTCTATACGTCAATCTCTTTTAAAAGGGAACATAAGATGGGCTAATGAAGCTTTAGGTTATTTTTATACTCTTTCTGGTTATGTGATAAAAGGAAAAGGATTAGGAAGATTATTAAAATTTCCAACCGCTAATATTCAGGTAGATAAAAAAAAATTAATACCAAAAAAAGGAGTATATGCCGTAAAAATTAATCTTTACAAAAAAATTTATCAAGGAATGATGAATATAGGTATTTGTCCAACTATTAATAAGATTAGTCATGAAATAAAAATAGAAGTACATATTTTTAATTTTCATCAAAATATTTATGGAGAAAAAATAGATGTTTTAATTGCTCAATTAATCCGTGAAGAAAAAAAATTCAAAACACATCATGATTTAATTAATCAGATTAATAAAGATAGAATTAAAATAAAAAATTTTTTTCAAAAAAATGGTTCAGTATAAACTTTCATATTTTGAAAAATGAAATAGATTTTTTTATTCAAAAATTTTTATCAAAAAATTTTTTAACCAAAAAACTAATTTTGGTGACTTCCGATAAAATTCTAATGGAAAATATAAAAAAAAAATTTAATAGAAAAACTACTAAATTTTTTACCATGGAAAAATTAATGGAAGAAATATCAGGTCTATCTTTTTTTCCTAAATCTTACATTCTTTTCTCTTGGTTTTATATGTTAAAAAAAGAAAAAAACCTCTTAGCAAAAAATTTTCATAATTTTTTTAAATGGGGTCCTAATATCCTTGATGATTTTCAAGAGATTGATTATAATTTAATAAATATTGAATATTTTTTTTCTTATATGATTTCTACAGAAAAAATAAAAAAATGGAATCTTAATCCTATCAGAAAAAAATACAAAGAAAAAAATCTTTTTTGGGAAGAAATATACAAATATTATAAACTACTAACTTCTCATCTTTTTAGGAAAAAAAAAGGATATCATGGAATGATATTTAGAAAGGCTTTCGATCGTTTACAAGATTTCGTTCAAAAAAATAAATTAGATACAAAAATTATTATAGTAAGAACAAAATTTCATTTACTTGCGAAATATGAAGAAATTTTTATTAAAAAAATTATTGAATTAGATAAAAATTTTATAGAATTATATAATCTACACGGTAATTCAATCAATAAAAAAAATAATACTAATCTGAATAATATTAAAATCATTAGTGTGACTAAAGAAATAGAACAAGTTAAAATTGTAGAAAAAATAGTTCATAAATTAATAAAAAAAGGACATAGTTTATCAAAAATTATTCTAATACTTGGAGACAATTATTTAATTTTTCCACTTTTATCTTTTTTTAAGAAAAATCTTGGAATAAATTTATCCGTATCTATTAATTATCCAATTAAAAATCTTCCTATTCATTCTACTTTTTATTACATTTTTCAATTTTTATTAAAAAAAGAAGAATTCAAAAATTTTTCTAAAAAAGATATACTAAGAATATTATCAGATGGATATATTAAGAAGTTTTTTTTTCAAGAACAACAGTCTTCTTTTATAAAAAAATTTAACATAGAAAATATCCATTTTTTTACAAGAAAAGAAATAAATCAATTTTTTTTAAAAAATGATTTAAATATTATTTTTCAAATAAATACTCATGATATAAAAAAAAGCATTCTTGGATTGGTTAAATTTATTAGAATTTTTAATAATTTTTTCTATATAAACACGGAAAAATATATGTTAGAATTGAAATTTCTTTCTGGTTTGGAGATTTATATGCAGAAAATTAAAATTTTAACAAGAAAAATAGGACATAAATATTTTAAAATTCAAGACTTATTTAATATTTATAAATTTTTTATAAAAAAAGAAAAAATTTTCTATAGAAAAAAAAATCCAGAAAGTTTATATTCAATAAGTTTTTTAGATTCTTTTTTTGAAAATTTTGAAACAACAATTATAACTTCTGTCAATGAAGGAATCATTCCTCCGTCCAATAATAAAACAGATAATTCTTTTATTCCTATTGACATACGTAAAAAATTTTTATTTTCCGAAGAAAATGATAAATTTTCTTATTCATATTTTATGAGATTATTGGAAAATTTTAAAAATGTTTTTTTGATTTATAAGGATCAAGCTGACGAACTAAATTCAGGAGAAAAGAGTCGTTTTATCCATCAAATAGAAATGAATTCCAATTTTTCTATAAAAAAGGAATCTAAAAAAACACCTATTATAGAACTTTATAATAAAAAAATTACCATCGTAATAAAAAAAACAAATTCTATATTAAAACGTTTATCTTACTTAACAAATAAAGGTTTATCTCCAACTTCGATTCTTTTGTACAATTACAATCCACTACTTTTTTATTATCAAAAAATACTTGGATTACAAGAAGAAAAAATTTCTACTAAACAAAAAATAGGTAAAATTATACATGAAATTCTAAAAATATTATATCATCCTATTAAATGGAAGTTGATAACTTCTAATCTTATTAAAAAAATGAAAAAAGATTATGAAGAAATAATAAAAAAAGTTGTTTCAAAAACAATTAAAAATTTTTCATTAGAAGGTGAAAATTTACTATTCTACCACATCATAAAGAATTATATAGAAAATTTTATATCATGGGAAGAAAAAATATTTTACAAAGGATATAAAATTCTTATCAAAGAAGTCGAATTTAGTATGTCAACTCAATTAGATATTGGATATAAAAAAGTAAATTTATACGGAATTATAGATCGTATTGATGAATGTAATGGAATAACACGGATACTTGATTATAAAACAGGTTTGTCTAGAGAAAAAAAAACCCATGTTACAATTAAAAATATTGAAAACATATTTCATGATCCAAATCATGGAAATACAATGCAATTGCTCATATACATTTATTTATGGTTTCAAACCAATCATCAAAAAAAAAAACCACCAATCATAGCTAATATTTCACTTGAGAAAGAAAAAAAGAATTCTATTTTCATAAAACCTGTTAATTTTTTTTATAGAAAAAAAGAAGTGGATATCACTTATGATAAATATAAAGAGTTTTTTCTTCCGTATTTAGTGAATAAAATTACAGAAATATTAGATCCTCATATTCCAATTATAGAAAAAAAAATCAACAATGAATTTTAATATATTTTTCTATGTAATCCCCTACTTCTTCAGTCGTGTAAGAACATTTTTCATTTGTCATTAAATCTGATGTACATATTTTCTCTTCCATAGAGCTTTTTACTGCTTTTTCAACAATTTTTTTTTCTTTATTCAATCCGAAATGTTCTAACATCATAGATGCTGAAAGAATAGATCCTAACGGATTTGCTATATTTTTTCCTTTAGCTTCAGGATAAGATCCATGAACAGGCTCAAACAAAGAATTATTTTTTCCTATAGAAGCAGAAGGTAACAAACCTAAAGAACCTGTAATTACACTCGCTCCATCTGATAAAATATCTCCAAACATGTTATCTGTTAAAATAACGTCAAATTTTATAGGATTAAGAAGAATTTTCATAATTGCATGATCTATATACAAAAATTCTAATTTTACATCTGGATAACAACTTAACCCAATTCTTTTTATTACTTCACGCCATAACCTAGAAGTTTCTAAGACGTTTGCTTTGTCTACTAAAGTTATTTTTTTTCGACGCATACGTGCTGCCTCAAAAGCCTTTTTTCCAATACGTTCAATTTCTTTTGTAGAATATATACAATGATCATAAGCTACTTTTTCATTTCTTTCATTTATATAAACACCTTTTTTTCCAAAATAGATTCCACCTGTTAATTCTCTATAAATAACAAAATTTATTCCTTTTAATTTTTCTTTTTTTATAGGTGATTTATCAATTATTGAATAATTAATTATAGGACGAATATTACAATATAACCCCATTTCTTTTCTAAGTTTCAACAAACCATCTTCTGGTCTCATTCCTCTTCTTGTATTATAATGATCATATTTTGGATCTCCTATAGATCCAAGTAAAATAGCATCAGATTTTAAACATTCTTTTAGTGTTTTTTTTGGCATAGGATCTCCTAATTTTTCTATAGATTTAACTCCTGATAAAACTTTTTTATAAGAAAAATCATGATCAAATCTATTTTGGATAGAATTCAAAACTTTTAACGTTTGTTTAATTACTTCCGGTCCTATTCCATCCCCTTCCATTACAACAATATTTTTTTTCATCTTCAATTAATATTTCTTTTATTTTCAAAATGTTCTATTTCTTTTCTCATAGAAATTAAAAAATCAATGTCATCATAACCATTGATAAAACAAATTTTTTTGTATGTAGAAATGCTAAATTTTTCAAAATATTTTGTGTTTACTATTTTAACAACTTGTTGGATTAAATCCACCTTAATATTCGTATTAGGTTCTTTATAAATTGTATAAAATAATTTTTTCAGAAATTTATCAGAAATCTCTATAACAAGTAATCCGTTATTTAATGCATTTTCTTTAAAAATATCAGCAAAAAAACTAGATATAACTACCCTAAATCCATAATCATAGATAGCCCAAACAGCATGTTCTCTACTAGAACCACAACCAAAATTTCTTCCTGATAAAAGAATTTCTCCTGAAAATATAGGATTATTTAAAACAAAATTTTTGTTAATAAATCCATCTTTTCCATAACGCCAATCTCTAAAAACATTTTCCATACATTTTTCTCTTCTTGTTTCTTTTAAAAAACGAGATGGAATAATTTGATCTGTATCAACATCTTCCATCAATAAAGGAACTACTTTACTAGTTATTACGGTAAATTTTTTCATCAGGAAATATATTTTCTAATATCCACAATTCTTCCTTTAATCGCTATAATTGAAGCAGTCAAAGGACTTACTAATAAAGTACGAACACCTGTCCCCTGTCTTCCTTCAAAATTTCTATTAGATGTAGAAACACAGTATTCCCCCATAGGAATTTTATCTTCATTCATTCCTAAACAAGCGGAACATCCTGGTTGACGAAATTCAAATCCAGCATTTTCTAAAATTTTATCTAATCCTTCTTTTTTTGCTTGTTTAATAACATTTTGTGAACCAGGTACAACCATAACTTTTACATGTTTAGCTTTCTTTTTTCCTTTTACTATGGACGCCACCATTCTAATATCTTCTATTCTAGAATTTGTACAACTACCTATAAAAATATAATTAACTTTTTTTCCAATTAAAGATTCTCCAGATTTAAAACCCATATAATCTAAAGATCTTTTTTTTTGATGATTATCATTAATTTTTGGAATAAAATGATGTATTTTCATCCCCATACCAGGCGTCGTACCATAAGTTATCATAGGTTCAATATCTTCGGAAGATAAAATGTATTCTTTATCAAATACAGCATCATCATCTGTCTTTAAATAGTTAAAATGTTTTTTGATAGCAAGATTTTTTCCTTTTAAAAAAGGATAGATAGATGTAGTACATCTACTAATGTAATTAAAAGTTATTTCATCTGGAGCTATTAATCCTCCTTTAGATCCCATCTCTATACTCATATTACAAATAGTCATTCTTCCTTCCATACTCATTTTACGAATAACATAACCTGTATACTCTATAAAATGACCAATTCCTACATCTACTCCTAATTTAGAAATTATGTATAAAATAATATCTTTTGGAGTCACTCCTTTTTTTAAAAACCTTCCTTTCAAATGAATTCTCATTTTTTTAGGTTTACTCAATAATAAACATTGACTAGCTAGTACCATGGATACTTGACTTGTCCCTATTCCAAAAGCAACACAACCAAAAGCTCCGTGAGTAGAAGTGTGGCTATCTCCACAAACAATAGTCATTCCCGGTAAGGTTAATCCTAATTCAGGACCAATAACATGAACAATTCCATGATTTTTATTTCCTAATTCAAACAATTCTATTCCATATTTTCTGCAATTATTTATTAATAAATCTACTTGTTTTCTAGATAAAGGATCTGAAATAGGCAAATCTTGATTTATGGTAGGAACATTATGATCTGCTGTCGCTATGATTTTTTTTGGACGAAAAACAGGAATTCCTTTTTTTTCTATTTCTAAAAAAGCTTGAGGACTAGTCACTTCATGTATATAATGTCTATCTATATACAGAACATCTATCTCATTAGATAATTTTTTTACTACATGAGATTCCCAAATCTTATCGAATAATGATTTTGATATTTTTATTGACATAAAAACTATACAACATTTAGCTTATTTTTTTCTACTATACTATGATCATTTTCATGATGAAATAATTTATCTTTCTCAAGATTAGCCTCTTTTAAAATTATCTCTAATTCTTTATCAACTATTTCTTTCTTTTTATCTGCATAATTTAAAAAAATGGAATAAACTAATTCTAAAGAATTCTTGTTTAAGAAGTATCCCAATTTTTGATAACGATAAGCTAAAGCCGCACGTCCACTTCTTGCAGTTAAAACAATAGAAAAATCATGAGAACCTACATCCTTTGGATTAATACTTTCATAAGTTTCTCTTTTTTTAAGAATACCATCTTGGTGAATTCCTGATGAATGAGAAAAAGCATTGATACCTACAATAGCTTTATTAGCTTGAACTTTCATTCCAGTACATTTCGATACTAAATCACTTGTTTGAAAAATAAGTTTTGTTTTTATGTTTGTAAATAAATTTAGATTTGGATTTTGATTGATAATCATCACTATTTCTTCTAAAGAAGTATTTCCAGCTCTTTCTCCTATTCCATTGATTGTACATTCTACTTGTTTAGCTCCATTCATAATCCCTGATAAAGAATTAGCAGTAGCTAAACCTAAATCATTATGACAATGAGTAGACAATTCTATCTTGTGAATTCCATGAACATTTTCCATAAGAAAACGAATTTTTTCACCATATTCTTCCGGTAAACAATATCCTGTTGTATCCGGTATATTAATAACTGTTGCTCCATTTTTTATAACATATTCACAAATTTTAGCAAGAAATATATTATCTGTACGTCCTGCATCTTCTGCATAAAATTCTACATCTTCTACAAATTTTTTTGCATATCTAACAGATAGTATAGCTCTTTCCATAATTTTTTCTCTAGTACTGTTAAATTTATAACGAATATGACAATCAGATGTTCCTATCCCTGTGTGAATTCTAGATTTTTTTGCATATTTTAAAGAATCACCTGCTATTTCTATATCTTTTTCTAAAGCTCTAGATAATGCACAAATAATAGGTTCTGAAATAGATTTAGAAATTTCTTGAACAGAGTAATAATCTCCTGGGCTGGATATAGGAAACCCGGCTTCAATAACATCTACTCCTAATAATTCTAATTTTTTAGCTATTTTCAATTTTTTTTGAGTATTTAACTTACATCCTGGAACTTGTTCTCCATCACGTAATGTTGTATCAAAAATCTTTATTTTTTTCTTTTCCATATCCATACTCTCTTCTCTTTCTTCTTTGTTGAATAATTTGGATCTATTTTCCAAACAAAACTATTCTTTTCCAAAAAAAAAGGAAATAGAAGAATGCATATATCTACAATTTATAATTAAATAAACTATTTTATAATAAATTGTTAATCAAATTGAATATAAGAATGTAATTACAATGTTAAATTCTAATAAAATAGATAATCTTTTTCTATTAATTCAATCTTTATCAAAGTCAGAAAAAAGAGTTTTTAAACTTTACGTGAGTCGTATAAAAAAAAATAATAAATCAAAATTCCTCAAACTTTTTGATGTTATGAAAAAGATGAATTTGTATAATGAAAAAAAAATTTTAGAAAAAACTTCTATAAGTAAAATACAATTATCCAACGTCAAAGCTTATTTGTACAAACAAATTTTAACTAGTATTAGAAATCAGTATTTTAAAGAGAGTGAAGACATTAAGATACGTGAACTTATAGATTTTTCTAAAGTATTGTACAATAAAGGTTTGTACAAACAAAGTTTAAAATTTTTAGAAAAAGCTAAAAAAATAGCTAAAAATATTGAATCTAATACTATACTTTTAGAATTAATAGAATTTGAAAAAATGATAGAATCTCAACATATAACAAGAAGTCTTTATTCTAAATCTACAGAATTATCCATAAAATCTAAAGAATTAATAGAACATGTACAATGTAGTAATTCTTTATCCAATTTATCTTTAGAATTATATGGTTTATATCTAAAAGTAGGTTATGCAAGAAATGAAAAAGATAAAATCTTTATAGAAACTTATTTTAGAACTAATATTCCAAAATACGACTTAAAAAAACTTAGTTTTTACGAAAAATTATTTCTGTATCAAGCTCAAGTTTGGTACCATTATATACGACAAGATTTTTTAATGTGCTACAGGTCTTCTTACAAATGGATTAAATTATTTAAAAATAACGAAAAAACAAAAAAAATAACTCCTGTAAGCTATTTAAAAGGGTATCATTATTTATTAAATACTTTATTTTATCTCAATCATTATTCTAAATTTACCAAATTTTTAAAAGAATTCGAGAAAGAAGTACAAAATAATAAAGTTATTTTGAATGGAAATACCAAGACATTGATTTTTATGTATAAGTATACGAATCGTATAAATAAACATTATATGGAAGGTTCTTTTTCAGAGGGAATCAAAAAAATAATACCATCCTTAATTAGAGAATTTAATCAAATTTTTAATCGTCTAGATAATCATTACATTATGATTCTTTATTATAAAATAGCTTGTTTGTATTTTGGAAGTGGAGACTATCGAAACACTATTCTATATTTAGTAAAAATTATGGAAAGTAAAGAAAAAAACTTACGTAAAGATCTACAATGTTTTTCAAGACTATTACATTTAATTGCTTGTTACGAAAGTGGATTAGATGAAAATTTGGATCAAAAAATTAAATCAACATACAAGTTTTTTATTCAAATGGACGATCTGTACATTGTACAAAAAAAAATCATGAATAAAATTACTTTATATATAAGAAATATGTTTTAAAAAAAAGAATTATAAAATAGGAAAAAATAAAGTGAATAAATCTTTGGTTTAAATTGTCAAAATCTAAATAAAAAAATATATAAATATTTATAAAATAGTTAAAAAAAATAGATATAAAATATAGACTATATTTATTCTTAGTTATAGATAATAAAGAAAAAAAGAAAAAAAAACTACTTATTGGTAATAAGAAAATATATATTTTTAATACATTGAAATTGTTTTCAAGTAAAAAATAAAAAAGGATATGAATACATGCAAAAAAAGTAATTATAAAATTATATAGTATAATTTTTCTAATCATCATGAAAAAATTCATACAAAAATAAAAAAAATTAAAATCATGTATAATTATTCTTAATTTTTCACATGAAGAAAAATATTATTGATGAACTATCATGGAGAGGTTTAATAACAAATAAAGTTCCTGGTGTAGAAAAAGAATTAAAAAAAAGGACGACTATATATCTTGGTTTTGATCCAACATCAGATTCTTTACACTTAGGAAGTTTGCTCCCTATTATCATATTAATCCATTTTCAAAAAATGGGACATAAACTTTTGGTAATAATAGGAGGAGCTACAGGAATGATAGGAGATCCATCAGAAAGAAAGAATCAGAGATTATTTCTTAATCAAGAGACTATACAAAAGAATATAGAATCTATAAAAAAACAATTATCTAAATTGTTAGGTTTTTACTCGGTAGAGTTTGAACTATTAAATAATATAAATTGGATAAAAAAAATTTCACTTTTAGAATTTATACGAAATGTAGGAAAACATATTACAGTAAATAATATGATATCTAAAGACTCTGTAAAAAAACGGATAAATCACGGAATGTCTTTCACTGAATTGACTTATTCTCTTATTCAAGGATATGATTTTTTATATTTAAATATGAAGAAAAATTGTCTATTGCAAGTAGGTGGATCAGACCAATGGGGAAACATAATCACTGGAATAGAGATAATTAGAAAAGAGACAGGAAAAAAAGCATATGGTATTACTTTTCCATTAATAACAAAATCTAATGGAGTAAAATTTGGAAAAAGTGAAAAAGGAGAGAACATATGGTTAGATGAAAAACGAACATCCCCCTTCCTTTTTTATCAATTTTGGATGAATATATCCGATACAGAAATAGAAAATTTTATTAAAATTTATACTTTTTATTCCAAGGAAAGTATAGAAAAATATATTCTGAAACATAGAGAAAACCCTGAAAAAAGATCTTTACAAAAAAAAGTTGCATCAGAAATAATCAAGTGGATTCATGGAAAAAAAGTTTATAAAAAAGTAATAGAGATAACTAATATTTTATTCTGTAAAAAATATATAGATAAAAAACTATTTACTTTAGATGAAAGAAAATTATTTTCCATATACGAAAATATACCACATTTACTTGTATCTCATAAAGAATTAAAAAAAGGAATATTTCTGTTAGACCTTTTAAAAAAGGTCAATTTTTTTTCCTCTAAAAACAAAGCAAATAAAGCTTTAAAAGCTAATTCTATTTTTATAAACAAAAAATCCATAAAAAAAAACATTCTTATTCAAGAAAAAGATATGATTAGAAAAAAATATATTCTTTTCCAATTTGGAAAAAAAAATTTTTTTATTGTAAAATTTGAATAAATTTAATAACCAAAATTTTTTAATTTTTGATAATCTGATCTCCAATTTTTACATACTTTTACATTCAATTTTAAAATGACTTTTTTATGAAAAAAAAATTCTATTCCTTTTTTCGATAAATTGATTAATTTTTTTATATATCTTCCTTTAGATCCAATTAAAATAAATTTTTGAGAAATTCTTTCTACATATATAGAAGAATATATGCATATGCATATATGATTTTCTTTAAAGTCGTCTGTTATTATCTCTACAGAATAAGGAATTTCTTTTTTGTATATTGAAAATATTTTTTCTCTTATTATTTCATTAACAAAAAAACGTTCTGATCTATTACTCAACCATCCTTTAGGATAAAAAGGAGGGTGTTCATCTAACAAACCTGATATTTTATTCATTAATAAATCTATATTTATATTTTTTAATGCTGATATTGGTAATATTTCTGATTTAGGAAAAATATCATTCCAATAATCTATTGTTTTATACAATAAACTTTCATCATATTCTTTTCCAAGTCTATCCATCTTGTTAATCAAAACAATAAAATTTTTATTTTTCTTCATATAATTTAAAAAAAATGAATACTTATTGAATACATTTAATTTTCCTATTTCTGTTATAAATAAGATAATATCAGATCCATCTAATGATTTTTCTACATATTTCATCATAATTTTTTGCATAGGATATGCTGGTTTTATAATTAAACCAGGTGTATCAGAAAAAATAATTTGAAAATTAGTTTTATCAACTATTCCTAATATTCTATGACGAGTTGTTTGTGGTTTATTTGTAATTATAGATATATTTTTACCAACAAGAGAATTCATTAATGTAGATTTTCCTACATTAGGTAATCCTATAATATTAACAAATCCAGATTTATGAATCACTTTTATTTATTTTATATCTATGGATTCTGTTTTTCTAAATACAATTCCTTTTTCTTTAAAAAAATCAACTAAAATATGATTATTATCATGGATTTTTCCCTGTAATATTTCTTTAGAAAGATTATTTAATATCTCATGTTGTATAACCCTTTTTAAAGGTCTTGCTCCAAAATGAGGATCATAACCCTTTTTTGACAAAAAATCTATAACTTCATTAGTTGCCTTTATTTGAATATTTCTATTCGATAATAATTTTCCAAATTTTTTCATTTGTAATCTTACAATATCTTTAATTTCTTTTCTAGATAAAGGTTTAAACAAAATAATCTCATCAATTCTATTAATAAATTCAGGTCTTACTTTATTTTTTAATAAATCAATTAAAATTTTTTTTGTGTTTTCGATTTTATTAAATGTGGTTTTTTCATCTAAATATTTTTGAATAATGTCTGAACCTATATTTGAAGTCATTATTATAATTGTATTAGTAAAATTAACTGTACGACCTTTATTATCAGTTAATCTTCCATCATCTAATACTTGTAAAAGTATATTAAATATATCCAAATTAGCTTTTTCTATTTCGTCTAATAAAATAACAGAATAAGGTTTATGACGGATTGCTTCTGTCAATTGTCCGCTTTCTTCATATCCGATATATCCAGGAGGAGAACCTATAAGTTTACTAATAGAATGGCGTTCTTGAAATTCACTCATATCTATACGTACTATATGATTTTCATCGTCAAATAAATATTCAGCTAATGTTTTTGCTAATTCTGTTTTTCCAACTCCTGTACTCCCCATAAAAAGAAAAGATCCTATAGGTTTTTTTTCATCTTGAAGTCCTGTTCTAGAACGTCTAATTGCGTTTGATACAGATTCTATTGCTTCATTTTGACCTATAATCCTCTTGTGTAATTCCTTTTCTAAAAATAATAATTTTTCTCTTTCACTTTGCAACATTTTAGTAATTGGAATTCCTGTCCACTTGGATATAACAAGAGCTATATCTTCTTTTGATACTTCTTCTTGAATCATTTTTTTTCCTTCATTTTCCTGTTTTTTTAATTCTATTTCATAAAATTTAACTTTATTCTCTTCTTCTTTAATTTTTCCATATCTTAATTCTGCTACTTTTCCATAATTTCCTGATCTTTCTGCTTGTTCCGCTTCAAACTTAAAATTTTCTATTTTTTCTTTAGATTTTTGTATACCATCTACTAAATCTTTTTCTTTTTTCCATTGTAATTGTAATAAATTTCTTTCTTCATTTAGTTTAGATAATTCTTCTTTTAATAAAATCAATTTTTTTTCATCGTTTTCTCTCTTTATAGCTTCTATTTGTATTTCTTTTTGCATAATTTTTCTATGCAATACATCTAATTCTTCTGGTTCGGAATCTATTTCTATTCTAAGTTTTGAGGCTGCTTCATCTATAAGATCAATTGCTTTATCAGGTAAAAATCGTTCGTTAATATAACGATTAGATAATTCTACCGAAGCAATAATGGATTCATCTTTTATTCTAACTTTATGATAACTTTCATATTTTTCTTTTATTCCACGTAATATAGATATAGCATCGCATATAGAAGGTTCATCAACATAAACTTGTTGAAATCTTCTTTCTAATGCTTTATCTACTCTAAAATATTTTTGATACTCATTTAATGTTGTAGCTCCTATAGCACGAAGTTCTCCTCTTGCCAATGCTGGTTTCAAAATATTTGCGGCATCCATAGATCCTTCGACTCTACCAGCTCCTACCAATGTATGTATTTCATCAATAAATAATATTATTTCTCCATCAGAAGAAGAGACTTCTTTTACTACAGATTTTAGACGTTCTTCAAATTCTCCTTTATATTTAGCTCCAGCAATAAGAGATGCCATATCTAAAGAAAAAATTTTTTTCTTTTTTAAATTATCCGGAATATCACGATTAATAATTCTATGAGCTAAACCTTCAGCAATCGCAGTTTTTCCTACACCCGCTTCTCCAATAAGAATAGGATTATTTTTTGTTCTTCTAGATAAAATTTGTAAAACTCTACGTATTTCTTCATCACGTCCAATAACAGGATCCAATTTTCCATTTAAAGCCCATTCATTAAGATTTTTTGCATATTTTTCTAAAGAATTGTATACATTATTTTCCTCTGTTTGTAAAATAATATTTCCATTTTTTTTTCTAATATCTTCGATCAAATTTTTTATTTTATTTTCTGTAATTCCTTGATATTTTAATAATTGAGAAATTTGATCATCCGTCATAAAAATACCATAAAAAATATGTTCAATAGAAATAAATTCGTCTCTTATCTTTTTTGCATAATTTTTCGCTATATTTAACATTTTTATTACTTGATGACTTAAATGTTGTTGAGATTGAATTTTACCACTAATAACTCTAGGATAACAAGATATTAATCTGTCTATTGCATTAATAACTATTTGACGGTCAATATTTAATCTTTTCAAAAAAAAAGAAATAATATTTTCTTTCTTATATAGAATTGCTTTTAAAATATGAGAATTTTCTATTAATGTTTGATTGTTATTAATAGCAATATTTTGTGCTTCTTGTATTATTTCTTTAGTTTTTATAGTTAATTTATTGAAATTCATACTTATTTTTTTACATATTTCGAAATATAAAAAAAAACTTACATAAGCAAAATAAATATTTTTTATGAAAATCAGTAGGATGATAAAAAAAGAAGAAATACAATCAATTTCAGATAGAATTCACAAACTAAAAGAAATTCTTGACATAGAAAATATAAAAAAGTTTATAGAAAAGGAACAAGAAAAAATTTCAAATCCTAATTTTTGGAAAAAAATAAGAAACGCTCAAGGTTATACAAAACGCTTACATGCCATGAAAACATGTATGAATAATTTTTATCAATTAAAAAACGCTTTAGAAGAATTAGAAATTTTATTTTCACTTTCTAAAGAAGAAGACCTTGAAAAGGAACTTCAAATTCAATTAGGTAAAACTAAAAAATTACTCTATAACATGGAATTAAAGAATTTATTTTCGGATAAAGAAGATATTCTTCATGCTGTTTTACAAATCTCTTCTGGAGCAGGAGGAACGGAAAGTTGTGAATGGACTTCTATGTTAATGAGAATGTATATCATATGGTCTGAAAAGAAAGATTTTTCTGTTAAAAATATTCATCATATTCCTGGAGATATAGCAGGATTAAAAACCGTTACTTTAGAGATTAGTGGAATGTATGCTTTTGGATATCTAAAAGGAGAAAATGGTGTTCATCGATTAATACGTATCTCCCCATTTGATAACAATTCAAAACGTCATACCTCATTTTCTTCTGTTTATGTTTATCCTCTGGTAGACAAAAATACAAATATTTATATAAAAGACTCCGATCTACAATGGGATACTTTTCGTTCTGGTGGATCTGGAGGACAAAATGTCAATAAAGTAGAAACAGGAGTTAGATTACGTCATAATCCCACCGGTATAATTATTGAGAATACAGAAACTCGTTCGCAAATACAAAACAGAAAAAAAGCCTTACAACTTCTAAAATCTAGATTATTTGAAATAGAAATCAAAAAAAAAAACGAAAAAAAAAATCAAATAGAATCTGATAAAAAAAAAATAGAATGGGGATCTCAAATACGAAATTATATCATGCATCCTTATAAACTAGTAAAAGACTTACGTACAGGTCATGAGACATCCAACATTCACTCTGTAATGAATGGAGAAATAGATATTTTTTTAAAAAAATTTTTAATTTACAATAAAAAAGGAAAAATTTATTAACCATAAAATTAAATTTTTATTAATCTTTCTATGAAAATTCGTTATTATGATCTGATAGATCAAACTTTTGATTTCCCTACGGAAGAATTTAGAATTAAAAATAATTTTTTAGAATTTCATGGAATTCCATTAATGGATATTATACAAAAATATGGAACTCCGTTAAAATTTACTTATTTACCAAAAATATCTCAAAATATACAGAAAGCTAAAAAATGGTTTGAAAAAGCCATTTTTTCAAATCAATATAATAATAAATATACTTATTGTTATTGTACTAAAAGTTCTCATTTTTCTTTTGTATTGGAAGAAGCATTAAAAAATAATATTAGTATAGAAACTTCATATGCATATGATATAGAAATTGTTAAAAATCTTTATCAAAAAGGAAAAATGAATAAAAATGTTGAAGTGATTTGTAACGGATTCAAAACTCATAATTACATAGAAAATATATCAGAATTAATTAATAACGGTTTTTCTAATACCATTCCTATATTAGATAATTACGATGAACTAGAAAAATTGAATTTTTTTATACATTATCCTTTTAAATTAGGAATACGAATAGCATCTGAAGAAGAACCTAAATTTGAATTTTATACTTCTCGTTTAGGGATAGGATATAAGGATATTATTGTTTTTTACTTAAATAAAATAAAAAATAATCCAAAATTTGAACTCAAAATGCTTCATTTCTTTATTAACACTGGAATAAAAGACACCGCTTATTATTGGAACGAACTTTTTAAATGTTTACATATTTATGCTAAATTAAAAAATTTAGCACCTGAATTGGATATTTTAAATATAGGCGGAGGTTTTCCTATTAAAACATCTATGTCTTTTAAATACAATTATGAATATATGACAAATGAAATCGTTTATCAAATAAAAAAATTTTGTCAAGAAGAAAACATATCAGAACCTCATATATACACAGAATTTGGTGCTTACACAGTAGGAGAAAGTGGAGGCATTATTTATAAAATACTTAGTCAAAAAAAGCAAAATGATAGAGAAAAATGGAATATGATAGACAGTTCTTTTATGACTACACTTCCTGATACATGGGCAATTAGTCGTAGATTTATTATGATGGCAATTAATCGTTGGAACGATTCTTATGAAAGAGTTTTTTTAGGAGGTTTAACATGTGATAGTGACGACTACTACAATTCTGAGCAACATATGAATGCTATTTATCTTCCTTGTTTTCGTGAAGAAGCTCCACTTTACATTGGTTTTTTTAATACAGGAGCATACCAAGATACAATAAGCGGATATGGAGGAGTTCACCACTGTTTAATACCGCAACCTATTCATATTTTAATAGATTATAATGATCGAAAAAAATTAATATATAGAATATTTAGACATTCTCAGAGACCTAAAGAAATATTAAAAATATTGGGTTATTAATTGATGATGAAAAATCCAACTTTTGCAGGAATACCTGAAAAATACGCAATACTCGAAAAATCTAAAACTATACTTATTTTAGTTCCATATGATCATACAGTTACATGGAAAATAGGATCTAAAAATGGACCTGAAGCTTTTCTTTCAGCGTCCAGACATATGGAATTATATGATATAGAAACTGATTCGGAGGTATATAAAAGAGGTATTTTTATAGTTCCTTCTATTGTAAATTCTTCCATTTCTTCTGAAAAAATGATTAAAAAAGTTTACGAAACTGCAAAAAAATATCTATCAAAAGATAAGTTTGTAACTTTCATAGGAGGTGAACATTCTATATCCATAGGAGGAATTCAAGCTTTTGGAGAAAAATATACAAATATGAGTATCCTTCATATGGATGCGCATACAGATTTACGACCTATTTATAAGGGGTCTCCTTATAATCATGCTTGCTCTATGTATGAAGCTTCTAAAAAATACCCTCTAATACAAGTAGGAATTAGAAGTATGGATATTACAGAAAAAAAATACATACAAAATGGAAACATTTTTTATTATCATGAAATTTATCAAAATGAATTTTGGATGGAAGAAGCTATTCAAAAATTATCAAAAAATGTATTTATAAGCATAGACATAGATGTTTTTGATCCAAGTATAGCTCCTTCCACAGGAACTCCTGAACCAGGAGGTTTATCTTGGTATAAAACACTAAAATTCTTAAAAATGGTTTTTAACAAAAAAAGAGTTGTAGGATTTGATATTGTTGAACTTTTACCAAATGAAGAAGAATCTTCTACAGATTTTCTAGTTGTCAAACTTTATTATAAACTATTGTCGTATAAATACGAATTAAAAATATGAATAAAAAAATATCTATAGCTATAGATGGATTTTCTTCTTCTGGAAAGAGTAGTTTAGCTAAAAAACTTTCTAAAAAGTTAGGATATTCTTATATAGATACAGGAGCCATGTATAGATCTATTACTTTATTAGCTATTAGAAATAAAGTTTTTAATAGTGATTTATGGAATATTCAAAATTTTCTTCCTATATTAAAAAACATAAATCTTCAATTTAAATGGAATGAAATAACTAATCAAACAGAAATCTTTTTAAATGAAGAAAATATTCAATCTGAAATACGATCTGTAGAAGTATCGGATAAAGTAAGTTTTTTAGCTAGAATTCCAGAAATTCGTGAAAAATTAATGATTATACAAAAAAAATTTGTAAATCAAAAAGGAATTATAATGGAAGGAAGAGATATAGGATATAAAATTTTACCAAAATCAGAATTAAAAATTTTTATGAGAGGATCAATAGACGTTCGATCTTACAGAAGATATCAAGATTATCAAAAACAAGGAAAAAAAATATCCTATGAAAATGTAAAAAAAAACTTACTTTATAGAGACAATATGGATCTTTCTAGAAAAATTTCTCCACTTAAACAATCAATAAATTCTGTAGAAATAGACAATACTTATGAAAATATTGAAAAACAAATTAATTTCATATTAAAATTTTATAATAAAATCATGTATGAAACTCTTAAATGGTAAATTAGCAATAATAACAGGAGGTTCTGGTGATATAGGAAGATCAATAGTTAAAACATTTGTACAACATGGAGCATATGTCATATTTACTTTTTTTTCATCTAAAAAAAAAGCTAAACAATTAAGTGAAGAATTAGGAGGTAATGCAGAATCATATAAAATAAATCTACAGAATTTAGATGATTCTAAAATATTTATTCAAAGGATTGTAGATAAACATGGTCGTATTGATATACTAGTGAATAATGCCGGAATCATAAAAGATAATTTACTATTTAAAATGAATGAAAATGATTGGGATACGGTTATTAAAACTAATTTATATTCTATTTTTAATATGACTAAACATGTTATTCATCCTATGATGAAGATGAAAAAAGGAAGTATTATTAATATGAGTTCTATCATAGGAAAAATAGGAAACTATGGACAATCAAATTATGCTGCATCGAAAGCTGGTATTGTAGGATTCACTAAATCAATAGCTAAAGAATTAGGAAAAAGAAATATTCGTTGTAATGTTATTTCTCCTGGATATATAGATACTAGAATGAATTCTCTTCTTCACTATAAGATAAAAGAAAAATGGATCGAAGATATTCCTTTAAAAAGACCAGGAATTCCTCAAGATGTAGCAAATTGTTGTTTATTTCTTGCTTCTGATTTATCTAATTATATTACTGGTTCTGTTTTAAATGTTAATGGTGGATTAATTTGATTTTTATGAAAAATGTATTCTAAAAAAAAAATTGTCCAATCTCTAGGAGAAATTATGAGAGCTAAATCTATTTATCATGTAGTTATTTCTCCAGGTTCTAGAAATGCTCCAATTATCATTCATTTTACCCAAAACGTATCTTTCAAAACTTATAGTATTGTAGACGAACGTTGTGCTGGTTTTTTTGCTTTAGGAATAGCACAAAAAATAAAAAGACCAGTAGTTCTTAGTTCCACTTCTGGATCTGCTACAGTTAACTATTATCCTGCAGTGACAGAAGCTTTTTATCAAAATATTCCACTTATTTTTATAACAGCAGATCGTCCAAAAGAAATTATAGATGTTGGTGAAGGACAAACTATTCATCAAGAGAAAATTTTTCAAAATCATGTAGAAATATCTATTCAATTAACAGAAGATGAATCAAATTTAGGATTATGGTATAATAATAGGTTGATTAATGAATCAATTAATAGATGTATAGAGAAAAAAAAACCTATTCATATTAATATTCCATTTTCAGAGCCTCTTTATGAAACAACAAATTATTTAAATGTACAACCTAAAATTATCCATACTATAAAAAATCATTTAGAAAAACCTAAATATTATAAAAAAGAAAAATTCATATGGAATAAATCTAAAAAAAAGATGATTTTATTAGGTTTATATAAAGAAGACAAAAAATTGGAAAATATTTTAAAAAAAATTAGCACAGATCCTACTGTAGTGATATTTACTGAAACAACATCCCATATATCAGGAAAATTGTTTTTTTCATGCATAGATCAACTTATTTTCAATATGAGTGATACAGAATGGAATTCATTAAAACCTAATATATTATTAACTATTGGTGAAAATATTATTTCCAAAAAAATAAAATTTCTTTTACGAAAAAATCCTCCTTTATATCACTGGCATATTGGTGATTCTTTCGAAAAATATCCAGATACTTATTATAGATTGACTACTTATTGGAAAATAAAACCGGAAATATTTTTCCAAAAATTTTATAACAAAAAAAATTTATATTTATCAAATTATAGATATAAATGGGAAAATGTAAGAAAAAAAAGAAGAAAAAAAAACAATTTTTTTTTAAGAAAAGAAAAAAGTTTTTCAGATCTTAAAGTTCTATTTTCAATCTTCAAATCCATTCCTAATAATTCTATTTTACAGTTAGGTAATAGTACAATTATACGATATTATCAACTTTTTGATCAAAAAAAATATTCAATACAATCTTATTGCAATAGAGGTACTTCAGGAATAGAGGGAAGTGTTTCTACAGCTATTGGTTATTCCGTTAATAGTCAAAAAAGAGTAACTTTAATTATTGGAGATATAAGTTTTTATTACGATAGTAATGCTTTATGGAATAATTATATTCCAAATCATTTTAGAATTATACTAATAAATAATGGAGGAGGAAATATTTTTAGATTTCTTTTAGAAAATAAAATTCCTAAAAATATTCTCAATTTTTTCGAAACAAAACATTTTTTTACTGCAAAAAAAATATGTGAAATGCATAATTGGAATTATAATATAGTATCCAACCACTTTTCTTTAAAAAGGAGTTTGAATTTTTTTTGGAATAAAACTAAAAAACCTTCCCTTTTAGAAATTAATACTAAAAAATCTAATAACTCAAAAATATTCAAAAAATATTTATCCTATATTTCTTGACAATAAATAAATAAAAATATCCCATATAGCTTTAATTCTTGCTAGAATTTCTCTAAATTGTATTTTGTAATCAAAGGATAAACTTTTTGCATTAAAACCTATCACATCTAATCCTAAACAATTTCCAATAAAAACAGCTCTTTCATTATGAAATTTTTGAGAAATAATAGTAAATTTTTTTTGATGAAAAATTTTACCAACTCTTAATACAGAAAGTAAAGTACAAATTCCAGAAAAATCCTCGTATATAAAAGAGGATGGAATTCCTTTATTTATTAATTCCTTCTTCATCATTCTAGGTTCGTTATAATTCTTTTCTCTATTATCTCCACTAACAATAATATAACTTATTTTCTTACGATGAAAAAGAAAATAAGCTGCATCTATTCTATACTTAAAATAAGCATTTATTCCTCCTCCATATAAATATTTAGAAGTCCCCAAAACTACGCCAAATGTATTATATGGAATATTTTGAACATTATCATAGTTCTTTTTTATAGACCATAAACTCACACTAAAATAACACATCACTATGATAAAAACTGTAAAAAAAAATATACGTTTTATTTGTAATTAAAAAAATCGTATTAGTATATATCATCATTTATAACCCATTCTCCTTTTTCTAAAAAAAAATTCACCTGTTTAAATTTTATATTTTTAGTTTCTCCTGTAATTAAATGACGAATATTAATTCTATTATTTCTTCCTAATTTTTTTCCACTTTTTATTTTTACTTTCAGTAAATCAGAACTTATCATATTATCATTTGGAATACAAAAAACATCATCCTTTATCATTTCAGATTTTAGCAAAAAAGAGATAACATCTTTATTAATTTCATAGACTATTTCTTGAAATAAATTAAAAGCATTTTGCTTATAAACAATCAGAGGATCTTTTTGTTCAAAAACAGCATTTTGAACTGAATATCGTAAACTATCCATTTCACGTAAATGCTCTTTCCATTTGTCATCTAAAAAATACAATATAGTTTTTCTTTCAAATATTGATAATAATGAAAATCCACCACTATTATAAACATCCATTAAACTAGAGACAGAAACTATATTAATTTTTCCATCTGTAAACATTACTTGAATTTTATAATCTATATTATCTCCTTTTCCATTTATAATCTTTGAAGTAAGAGGAAAAATGTCTTTAGAAACTATTTTCTCTTTTTTTTTCACATATAAATCTATCAATAACTCATAAAGTTGATTGATAGAATCACGTTCTTTATATAAAAAAAAATCATTTTCTTTTATTGGAAATTCTATTCCAAAAACTTGATAAAATTCATATTCCAAATTTTTAAAATCATTAAAATATTTATTAACAAAAATCATATGATCTAATAAAACATAAATCATATTAGAAATATCTAAATTTAATCCTTCTCCATACAGAGCATTTCTTCGTTTTTTATAAATAAATACCCTTTGTTTATTGATCACATCGTCATAATCCAATAGACGTTTCCGCATACTAAAATTATTATCTTCTATTTTTTTTTGTGCTCTTTCTATAGATTTTGTTAATAAAGGGTGTTGAATAATATCACCTTCTTTGTGTCCAAATCGATCCATTAAATTAGATAATCTTTCTGAATCAATAAATAAACGCATTAAACTATCTTCTAGAGATACGTAAAATTGAGAACTTCCTGGATCCCCTTGACGTCCAGAACGTCCTCTTAATTGATTATCAACCCTTCTAGAATCATGTCTTTCAGTACCTAATACAGCTAAACCTCCATATTCAACGACTTCTTTTGATAATTTAATATCAGTACCTCTACCAGCCATATTGGTTGCTATAGTAACAGAACCTGGATATCCTGCTTTTTCTATAATTTCAGCTTCTTTATCGTGTAATTTAGCATTTAAAACATTATGTTCTATTTTCCTAAATTTTAAAGCTCTACTAAGAAACTCAGACACCTCTACAGAGGTCGTTCCAACAAGTATAGGCCTTTTTTCCTTTTTGGATAAAAAGATAATTTTTTCTATAAGTGAATTATATTTTTCTCGTTTTGTTTTAAATACAAAATCCTGTAAATCAATTCTTTTTATTGGTCTATGTGTAGGAATAACTACTACATCTAATTTGTAGATATGCCAAAATTCTCCGGATTCAGTTTCTGCTGTTCCGGTCATACCAGAAATTTTTTTATACATTCTGAAATAATTTTGTAAAGTAATAGTAGCAAAAGTTTGACTAGAAGATTCTATATTTACTTTTTCTTTAGCTTCTATTGCTTGATGGAGACCATCTGAATAACGCCTTCCTTCCATAATACGACCAGTTTGTTCGTCTACTATTTTAACTTTATTCTCTAAAACAACATAATCTACATCTCTTTCAAATAATGTATAAGCTTTAAGTAGTTGATTTATAGTGTGTATTCTTTGTGTTTTTGTAGTAAAATTTTTTAGAAGTTTTTCTTTTTTTTTGATTTCTATTTCTTTAGAAAAATTATTTTTTTCTAATTCAGTCATTTCCAAATTTATGTCAGGTAAAACGAAAAAATTTGGATCTTCTACATTTTTAGATAAAAATTCGAACCCTTTATCCGTTAATTCTACAGTATTATTCTTTTCATCAATCACGAAATAGAGATCCTTATCCACTTTATGCATCTCTCTTCCGTTATCTTGTAAATACTGACTTTCTACTTTTTGTAGTATTAAACGATTTTTATCCTCACTTAAAAATTTAATCAGGAATTTTTTTTTAGGTAAACCACGGTATACTTGAAGTAGTTTAAAACTACCTTTTTCTTTATCTTCAGATTTTATAAAATTTTTAGATTCTTGAAATAGTTTTGTAACTTTTATATGTTGTTTATTTACAATATTTTCCACTTTTTTTCTCAAAAGCTTAAATTCTTCTTTATTATCCTTATGAGGATCCACTGGACCTGAAATAATTAAAGGAGTACGAGCTTCATCTATTAATACAGAATCTATTTCATCTATAATAGCATAATTCAAATCTCTTTGAACTAATTCTGTTTTAGAACAAGCCATATTATCACGTAAATAATCAAAACCAAATTCATTATTTGTTCCATAAATAATATCCGCTTGATAAGCTTTTCTACGCATATATACATCAGAAGATAGATAATGATCTATACAGTCTACTGTCAATCCGTGAAATTCTATCAAAGGAGCCATCCAACTTGAATCTCTTTTTGATAAATAATTATTGACTGTAACAATGTGTACTCCTCTACCAGATAATGCATTTAAATAAGCAGATAAAGTAGCAACAAAAGTCTTTCCTTCTCCTGTAGCCATCTCTGCTATTTTTCCTTGATGTAAAACAACTCCACCCATTAATTGAACATTATAATGAACCATATCCCATGTGATCGGTTTTCCATACGCATCCCATTTATTATTCCAAATTGCCTTATCTTTTTTTAATAGAACATAAGGTTTTTTTCTCGATATTTTTTGATCAAAAATGGTGGATTTGACAATTAATTGTTTTTTTTCTTTAAAACGTTTAGCTGTTTCCTTGATTACAGCAAAAGCTTTTGATAAAAGATTTATTAAAATCTTTTGTTCTGTTTGATAACATTCTTCCTGTATTTTTTCTATTGTTGAATAAATTATCTCTAAAGATTTCACAGAAGAATATGATTTTTCTTTTATTTTTTTTAGAAAATATTTTTCTTCATCATAAAATTTTTTAGTAGAATTCATGATAAGATCTTTAAATTCCTTAGTTTTATTTCTTAACTCATCATCCGATAAAATCGATATATTTTTCTCTTCTTCTTTTATATGAATTACAAACTTTTTGATTTCATGAAGATCTTTTTCATTTTTATTCCAAAATATCTTTTTTAAGACAGTTCTAAAAAAACTCATCAATAAATAATATGATTGATTAAAATGTAAATATTTCTCACATATTAAAGTTCATATTCATCTCTATTCCAATAAAAATCTTCGTCATCACGTGGATAATCAGCCCATATATCTTCTATGGACTCAAAAACTTCTCCTTCTCCATTTTCTAATTTTTGAAGATTTTCTACTACTTCTAATGGAGCCCCAGTACGAATAGCAAAATCAATTAACTCTTCTTTTGTAGCTGGCCAAGGAGCGTCTTCTAAATGAGAGGCTAATTCTAAAGTCCAATACATATTATATTTTATTATGAATTAATTTTGACAATTAATGAACTTTTTTTTATAAAAGATAAAATTAGTGAATTTTAATTAAAATCAAACAAAACATAAATAAATTATGAAAAAGTTTCCTAAAATTGTATTCATAGGATCCTCATTTTTTTCTTTTTTTTCTTTAAAAGAATTATTTGATCAAGAATATAACATAATAGGAATAGTAACTTCTCCTGATAATATAAAAATTAAGGGTAAAAAAAAGAATTTATCCCCTATAAAAAAATATGCAATAAAAAATCGTATTCCTATATTACAACCAAAAAATTTAATAGATTCTTCTTTTTTTCAAGAAATAAAAAAATGGAACGCAGACATACAAATTGTTGTATCCTTTAAAATTTTGCCAAAAAAAATTTGGTCTTATCCAAAAATGGGGACTTTTAATTTACATGCTTCTCTTCTTCCACAGTATAAAGGTGCAGCTCCAATAAACTGGGCTATTATGAACGGAGAAAATAAAACAGGATTAACTACTTTTTTCATATCTAATCAAATAGATTCTGGTAATATCCTCTTACAAAAAGAAATTCAAATAAAAAAAGAAGATACAGCTGGAGATCTTGAAAAAAGATTGAAAAAAATTAGTGGCCCTATGATTATAAAAACATTGGAAGGAATTATTCAAAAAAAAATTAAGTCTATACCCCAAAATAAAACCAAATTTTCATTATTGAAAAATGCACCAAAAATATCAACAAAAGATTGCAAAATCTTTTGGAAAGAGTCATCTATAGATGATATTTATAATAAAATAAGAGGATTAAGTCCTTCTCCAACTGCGTGGACTTATTTATCTTATAATAACAATAAATTTGTCAGACTAAAAATTTTTTTTGTCAAAAAATTACGAGAAAAACATAACCATCCAATAGGATTAGTTTTTCTTTCTTCACAAGAAATGAAAGTTTCTGTTACAAATGGTTTTATATTTATTATGGAAGCACAAATAGAAGGAAGAAAAAAAATGAATATTAAAAACTTAATTAATGGAATTAAAATAAAAGAAAATCTATTTGTTCTATAAGACGAAGATTTTTATATTGAAAATCTCTTTTTTCCACAATAAATCTTTATATATTTGCTAAAATTAATAATTGATAACTTTATTATAATTTATATGTCATGAACAAAACAGAATTAGTTAATTCCATAGCGGAAAAAACTGGAATAACTAAAATAAAAGCTAAAAATGTAACAGATGCATTTATCGAAACAATTATTGAATCCCTAAAAAAAGGAGACAAAGTTTCCTTAATTGGATTTGGGACCTTTTCTGTTGTAAAAAGAAATCCTAGAAATGGGATAAATCCTAGAACAGGTAAAAAAATTTATATTCCAGGAAAAAAAGTTGCTAAATTCAAAATAGGAGCAGATTTAACAAATTTATAATATTTAAAAAAAAATATAGAAGGTAAAATAAAATTTTTACCTTCATTTTATTTTTCTTAATATAATTCTCATGGAGATAATCTGAACAAACTCCAATCATTCTTTTTTTCTAAAGAATAAACTATTCTATCATGAAGTCTATTTGGTTGTCCTTGCCAAAATTCCATTCTATATGGTTTAACAAGATATCCTCCCCAATCAAAAGGACGTTTTATTATATGTTTTTTAAAAAAAAAATACCATTTTTTATACTGAATTAATAAATATTTTTTAGATGGTATAATGCGACTTTGTTTAGATGCCCAAGATCCAATTTGATTCTCTATAGGTCTTTTATAAAAATATTTATCTGATTTATCTTTTGATATCTTTCTTACATTTCCTTTAATTAAAATTTGTCTTTCTGTATTAGGCCAATAAAAAGATATGCCAACTTTTGGCCTTTTTTGAATAGCTTGTCCCTTAATACTACGGTAATTTGTATAAAAAATAAAACCTTTTTCAGAATACATTTTTAATAAAACAATTCTGGTTTCTGGACCTCCATCTTCTCCTATAGTTGAAAGAGACATAGCATTATAATCTTCATATTTTTCTTTATTAGTGGAAATATTTTTTTCTTCTTGAAACCACTTATGAAAAAGTTCTAAAGGATTCATAGGGACCTCAGTTTCTATTAAGGAATTTTTTTTGTAGTCTTTTCTGTAATTACTTAAATCAAAAAACATAATATCAAAAAATTAACTAAGATTTTTTAGAAAAAAGATTAATTTTTATTCTTTCTATTCTTATCTTATATTTATTATATTAAATCATAATTTAATATTTTTATTAGGAAAGGCGTGATAGCTCAGTTGGTTAGAGCGTTGGATTCATAACCCAGAGGTCGGGGGTTCAACTCCCCCTCACGCTACTACTATAAAAACATACATTATTTTCATGAATTTATTTATTTTCTTTTTTAAAGAAAAAAAGGAATCATATGCAATTTTTTATTTCTAGTTTTTCTCTTTTACAAGAATTAGATATTCTAGAAAAAATTATTCACACCGATGAATATAATTTATTGACATTAGAAATTAATGGAGATAACCTAATTATATTGAATTCAAATTCAGTAGATAATTTAATTACAATAAAAATAAAAATACGTGTTAAACAATTTTCTAAAGATAAAGTAACTGTACATACAAAATTCATGATAAATTTATTAAAAACTTTTACAAATGAAAATCTTCTCTTTAAAAAAAAAAGAAACAAACTTGTTATTTATTCTAAATATGGAAATTATGACATTCCTATTTATCAATATGATAAAAAAAATAATTATCAAATTATTTCGAAAATAGAAAATTTTAGGGAAAAAAAATTTTTAAAAGCAACTTTATTATCAAAAATTTTATTAAAAATTTTAAATAAGACTATAATTTATATAGGAAATGAAGATGTTCAATCCATTGAAAACGGTCTTTTTTTTCAATTATCTCCATATGGAGCTAGCTTTATAGCTACAGATACTTATAAATTAATAAAATATACTTTTAATAGTATTAAATCTAATGAACTTATGGAGTTTACTATTCCTAAAAAATCATTAATAATACTTAAGAATATTTTATCCTATGAAGAAAATAGTGTTACTTTTTATCAAATTATTGATATAATTCAATTTTTTTTTCAAAAAAAAACTTTCTTATGCAGGTCAATAAATGAAAATTATCCTAATTATAGTTCTGTTTTT
Source organism: Blattabacterium cuenoti (assembly GCF_014251235.1). Classification (NCBI taxonomy): domain Bacteria; kingdom Pseudomonadati; phylum Bacteroidota; class Flavobacteriia; order Flavobacteriales; family Blattabacteriaceae; genus Blattabacterium; species Blattabacterium cuenoti. Next base: position 585,738 of record NZ_CP059181.1, read on the forward strand.
CCCAAAAAAAGTTATGATATATCATTTATTATTAATCGTATTTTTTTTTTGAACTCCATTAAAAGGATATCTATTTTTTCTAAAAAAAAAATAATTTTTATTCGTTTTTGTTTAAAAAAAAATAAAATAATTCTTTATGAAGAAGATACTATGGTTTCTAGTTCTTCAAAAATTGAATATAAATATAACAACAAAAATTTTATAGATGATCAATCTATAAAAATTGGATTTAATTCTCTATTTCTAATAGATACATTATCTTCTATTCAAGAAGAATTCGTTTGTTTTGAATTATATTACTCAAATAAACTAGGTATTTTTAGGCCTATTTCTTCTTTTAAAGAAGAAGAAATTCTAATATTGATTATGTCTATAATATGAAAATATCTTTTAATTGGTTAAAAAAATATATCTACGTTCATCTTAACGCAGAAAAAATATCAGATTATTTAACCGAATTAGGTCTCAATGTAAAGAACATAATAAAAAATACAGAAATAGAAGATTATCTTCTAGATCTAGAAATAACACCTAATCGTTCTGATGCTATGAGTTATTATGGAATAGCTCGAGATCTATACGCATTTTTAAAATTTAGAGGATATAAAACTAATTTAATAAAACCAAAAATAAATAATTTTTCAAAAAAAAATATAAATAAATATAGTTTTAAAATTTTTTTTGAAAAAAATAATGAATGTAAAAGGTACTCAGGATTAATTCTTTCCAAAATAAAAATAGAAAAATCTCCTTCTTGGATTCACAAAAGATTAAAATCTATAGGAATAAAACCTGTAAATAATATCATAGATATTATCCATTTTGTTACGTTTGAATTAGGTATACCTATACATGTTTTTGATGCAGATAAAATAGAAGGGAACACTTTTCTAATAAAAAATGGACAAAAAAATTTATTTTTCAATTCTGAAGACAACAGAAAAAGAGAACTAAGTAAAAAAGATTTGATAATTTATGATCAAAAAAAACCTTTATCAATAGCAGGAATAATAAATAATATTGATTTAAACATTAATACAAAAACTAAAAATATTTTCTTAGGAAGCGTATATTTTAACCCTACATATATACGTAATATTGGAATCAGGCATATGATAAATACAAACTCTAGATTTAGATTAGAAAGAGGAATAGATCCAAATATGATTGTAAAAGCCTTACAAAGAACTTATACTCTAATCAAACAGATAACGAATTGTCAAATTCGTTCTGATATAGTCGATTTTTATCCATGTCCGATAAATCATTGTAAAATAGAACTACGTTATAGTAAAATTAAAGATATTCTAGGAAAGACTATTTCAAATAGAAAAATCAAAAAAATTTTATTTTTACTTGAAATAATCATTTTATCAGAAAAAAATAAATCATTATTAGTTCTTGTTCCTCCTTATAGAATAGATGTACAAAGAGAAATAGATTTAATAGAAGAAATATTACGTATTTATGGATTAGAAAAAATCCGTATTTCTAATAAGAAACAAAAATATCCAATACCTACTAATAATTACTTATATAAAACAGAAGAAGAAATACAGAAAATTATTTTTAGTCAATTAGTTAATTATGGATTCCAAGAAATTATAAATTCTCCTATAATAAGAACAAGTAAAAATACTTCTCTATTAAATAAATTTCTTCATATAGAGGAAATTAAAATATTAAATTCTATTAATAAATATGATAATAAATCTATGCGATCCAGTTTGTTGTTCGGATTTTTAGATTGTATAAAATTTAATTCTTATAGAGAAAAAGAGAATGAAAAAATGAAATTTTTTGAAATAGGAAAAATATATTATAAAAATAATAGTCAATTATTAGAAAAAACTTTTCTTAGTATAGCTATATCAGAAAAAATAAAAAAAAATGAAAAAATTTATAATTTTTCTTCTTTCTTTGACTTAAAAGGTGTTATAGAACAAATTTTTCAAAGAATAGGTATACAAAATTATACTCAAATAAACTCATTTCACCCATTTTTAATAAAAAGTATTTTCATCAGATACAAAAATAAAAATTTAATAGAATTAGGAAAATTAAAAGAAAACATATCAGATAATAAAAATATTTTTTATGCAGAAATAGATTGGGAATACCTAATTTCTATTATTCAAAAAAATAAAATAATATTTATTCCTTATTCTAAATATCCTATCTCAAAAAGAGATTTATCTATATTAGTAGATAAATCTATTACATTTGAAATGATACATCAATTCATAAAAAAAGAAGAAAAAGATCTAATTAAAAAAATTAAAATATATGATTTTTATGAAGGAAAAAATTTACCGAAAGAAAAAAAATCTTATACGATAAGTTTCTTTTTTGAGAGTAACGTAGGAACTCTAACCGATATTACTATTCATAAAATAATGAAAAAAATAGAAAATTTATTAAAAGATAAGTTAGGAGCAAAAATAAGAGATATCAATCTAATTTACTAAATCATTAGACAATTTTCTTAAAATATTTTTCAATCCTGTTTCTTTTTCTATTTCTTCAGATATTTTAGTTATATGAACTCGTTTCTGTTTCATAGTATCCCTATGTCTCATGGTTACCGTATTATTTTCTATTGTATCATAATCTATAGTAAAACAAATAGGAGTTCCAATAGCATCTTGTCTACGATATAATTTTCCAATTGATTCTTTTTGATCATAAATTAATTTATGATCAATTTTAATTTCATTAAATATTTTCTTAGCAATTTCAGGAAGACCATTTTTCGAAACCAATGGAAATATACCGGCTTTAATTGGTGATAAATATGGAGGAATTTTTAATACAACACGTTCTTTTCCATTTTCTAATTTTTCAATTTTAAGAGAAGAAGAAAAAATGGCTAAAAAAAGACGGTCTAGGCCTAACGATGTTTCTATGACATAAGGAATATAATTTTTTGAAGGAAAATGGTCTACAAAAAATCTTAACTTTTTTTTTGAAAAAAATCCATGTCTTTTTAAATCAAAATCTCTACGAGAATGTATTCCTTCTATTTCTTTAAAGCCGAAAGGAAAATTAAATTCTATATCCGTTCCTGAGCTGGAATAATGTGCTAAATTTATGTGATTTTTTAATTTGTATTTATCTTTTCCTAATTTGAATTCTAAATGCCATTTTAATCTAATTTTTTTCCAATACTCATACCATTTTTTTTCTTCTTCTGGTAAAATAAAAAATTGCATTTCCATTTGTTCAAATTCACGCATTCTAAATATAAATTGTCTTGCTACAATCTCATTTCTAAATGATTTACCTATTTGAGCAATCCCAAATGGGATTTTCATTCTTCCTGATTTTTTTACATTTGAAAAATTAGAAAATATACCTTGAGCTGTTTCTGGACGAAGAAATAAATCCAATTTTTTTTCTGGAATTTTAAACATCATATTAAATAAACGAATATTTGTCCAATTTTTAGATCCACATATTGGATCGGAAATATTTAGTTCATCAATTAAAAGACGAATATCTAATAAATCATTTCTTTTTAAAGATTTATACATTCTATACAATATTTCATCTTTTTTTTTCTTATGATTATATTTATCAAATAAATAATTTATTCTTTTATGAATTAATAATTCAGGTTTGTACCTTTTTTTAGAATCTTTATTATCAATAAGCAATTCATTAAATTTTTCAATATGTCCAGAAGCTTTCCAAATATCAGGATGCATGAGTATAGAAGAATCTAATCCTACTATATTTTCATGAAGTAAAGTCATTGATTTCCACCAATATTCCTTTATATTATTTTTTAATTCTACACCATATTGTCCATAATCATATATAGAATTTATCCCTCCATAAATTTCACTAGATGGAAAAACAAAACCGTAATTTTTAGCATGAGATGCTAAAAAATGTAGAAATTTATCGTCTTTTTTCATACATAGAAAAAAATAAAATATTTCATTTCCTTATGAAAGAAAAAATAAATATTTTTCTAAATCTATAGCGGCCATACAACCTGTTCCTGCAGAAGTTATGGCTTGACGATATACAGAATCTTGTACATCTCCAGCTGAAAAAACTCCTGGTTTATTAGTAGCTGTACTTCCATTTTTGACAAGAATATATCCTTTTTCATCCAATTTTAATTGATTTTTAAATAATTCTGTATTCGGATTATGTCCTATAGCAATAAATAATCCGCTTATTGAAAATATTTTATTAGTTTTATTTTGTAATATTTGAATTCCTTCTAAAAAATTATTTCCAATAATTTTTGTTATTTGAGAACAAAAAAATATAATTATATTTTTTTTCTTCAAAATTCTATTCTGAAGAATTTTAGAAGCTTTGAAACTTTTTTTCCTAATCACTAAATAGACTTTTCTACAGATTTTTGATAAAAAACTAGCTTCTTCTAATGCTGTATCTCCTCCTCCTACTATGGCTACATCTTTTCCTTTATGAAAAAATCCATCACAAGTAGCACAAAAAGAAATTCCTAATCCAATTAATTTATTTTCTCCATCTATTCCTAAAAATTTAGGACTAGAACCTGTAGCTATAATAACACCCTTACTTTCTATTATGTTTTTTTTATCCACAATAATACGATGAATTCCTCCCCTTTGATTAGATAAGCGTACTTCAGTTATAGTTTTATCAATAATTTTAGTATTAAAACGAATTGCTTGTTTTTTTATTCTATTCACAAGTTTATTTCCACTAATTCCCTCAGGAAATCCAGGATAATTATCTACATTAGTTGTAGTAGTTAATTGTCCACCAGGTATATTTCCTGTAAAGAGGACAGGTTTTATATCTGCACGTGCTGCATATATAGCAGCTGTATATCCTGCGGGACCAGATCCTATAATAACACAATTTTCCATTATATAATATGAAATTTTTTTTCTAAAAATTTTGTAATTATTTCCTAATTTTTTAGATTAGGAAAATGATTTCGGATATATCCATTTATAATTTTTTCGTAAAGCATTTATGTTTAAAGAAAATTAAAAATAAAACTTATATATTTTGCATGATTAGAAGGAAATTTTTCTCTTTTACAAAAGAAGAAGCTACTAGACAATATATAATTTTTTTATTAAAAAAAATGAAAAATTATAAAAATTTTAACTTTAAAGTGGAAGTTCCTTTTCGAATTCATAATCTTAATAAAAGATTGGATATTCTTGTTTCTTTACAGAAGAATAAACCATATATCATTATTGAATGTAAAGCCCCAAATATAGAAATAACACAAAAAACTTTTGATCAAATTTCTAGATATAATAAAATAATAAAATCTCCTTACTTAATGATAAGTAATGGAATACAAAACCTATTTTTTCAAATAGATAAAACTCAAAAAAAATTCATTTTTTTAAGAAAAATTCCATAAACGTTATTAATTATTTAATATCTAAAAAATAGAAGACATATAATCTATAAGATCTACTAACTTAGTAGAATAACCAACTTCATTATCATACCAGGAGACTACTTTTATAAAATTTGGACTTAACATAATACTAGCATTAGCATCAAAAATAGAAATTCTTTTATCACCTATAAAATCCGACGAAACTACAGATTCTTCTGTGTATCCTAAAATCCCCTTTAGTGAAGTATTAGATGCTTTTTTCATACAAAACTTAATCTGGTCATAAGTTGTATTATTTTTTAAACATAAAGTAAGATCCAATACAGAAACATTGGATATAGGAACTCTAAAAGCCATACCAGTTAGCTTTCCGTTTAAGCTAGGAATTATTTTTCCAACTGCATCAGCTGCACCTGTTGATGCAGGAATAATATTGTTTAAAGATGATCTTCCTGCTCTCCAATCTCTATTAGATACGGAATCTACTACTTTTTGGGTTGAAGTAGAAGCGTGAATTGTAGTCATCAAGCCTTTTGTAATTACAAAATTATCATTCAATACTTTGACTATTGGAGTTATACAATTTGTAGTACAAGAAGCATTAGATACTATTCTTTGATCATCTTTTATAAATTGATTATTCACTCCCATTACATACATTGGTATACTTTGGTCTTTTGGAGGAGCTGATATAATAACTTTTTTAGCTCCTGATTGTAAATGAATCTTTGCTAGATCTTTTGTTAAAAAAAGGCCAGTAGACTCTACTACATAGTGAACATTTAAATCTTTCCATCCTAATTTTTCAGGATATTTTTCATTGGTTACCTTTATTTTTTTTCCATTAATCATTAAATAATGATCATTTATTATGGATATTTCACCTTGAAAACGTCCATGAACAGAATCATATTTTAGTATATATGCTAAATATTCTATTTTAACTAAATCATTTACAGATACAACTGTAATATTTTCTCTATTTAATGCAGACATTAAAACTAATTTTCCTATTCTTCCAAGACCATTTATTCCTATTTTAATAACGGACATAATTAATAAATTTTAAAAATTTTTTATTTTTAATAAATTCATAAAAGCAGATGAAGGTATTTCTACTTTTCCTATCTGACGCATCTTTTTTTTACCCTTTTTTTGTTTTTTCAAAAGTTTTTGTTTTCTAGAAATATCTCCTCCATAACATTTTTCTATAACATTTTTTCTTAAAGATTTTATCGTTTCTCTTGCTATAATTCTTCCAGATACAGAAACCTGAATAGGTATAATAAACTGATGTTTAGGAATTAATAATGATAACTCTGTGCATATCTTTTTTGCCATGAAAAAAGCTTTACTTTTGTGAACTAAAAGAGACAAAGGTTCTATTTTTTGATGATTAATCAATACAGTTATTTTTTTTAAATCGGAACTTCTGTAACCTAAAAACGAATAATCAAAAGATGCGTATCCTTTAGATATTGTTTTTAATTGATCATAAAAATCGAATATTATTTCAGAAAAAGGAATTTCAAACGAAATTTTTATCCTATCGGAAGTTAAATATTCTTGATTTTCCATCATAAATCCTCTTTTTCCAATGCATAGAGATATAATTTTTCCTAAAAAAATTTTTTTGGTAAGTATAGATATCAGAACATAAGGTTCTTCTATTTTTATTATTTTTTCTTCTTCTGGAAAATCTGATGGATTGTTCACTATAATCATAGAGGTTAATTTTTTTTTCATAAAAACTCTATAAGATACACTAGGGATAGTAATAATTACGAAAATTCCATATTCACGTTCAAGACGATCTTTGACTATTTCCATATGAAGTAAACCTAAAAAACCACAATGAAATCCAAAACCCAAAGCTGGTGATACTTCTGGAAAAAAAGTAATAGAAGAATCATTTAATTTTAATTTTTCTATAGAAGTACGCAACTCTTCATATTTATCAGGATCTGCTGGATAAACACTAGAAAAAACCATAGGTTTAACTTTTTCAAAACCATTTATCGATTTTAATGCTGGAGATTTATCATCAGTTATTGTATCTCCTACTATTACTTCATGAGTATTCTTTATTCTAGACACAACATATCCTACCTCTCCTGTCTCTATTTTATTTTTAGGGATCCGTTTTAATTGCAGAATTCCTGTTTCATAAGCATAATAAACTTTTCCTGTAGACATAAAACGTAATTTTTGTCCTTTTTGCAAACACCCATTTTTTATTCTAAAAAAAACAACGACTCCAATAAATGCATCATAGATAGAATCAAAAATTATTGCTTGAAGAGGAGCATTAGGATTTCCTTTTGGTGGTGGAATACATGTAACTATTTTATCCAAAATATTTTTTATCCCAAATCCTGTTTTTGCACTCACAGATATAATATCTTCTGATTTACATTTGACTAACCTAGTCATTTCTTCTATAACATCATCTGAATGGTATATGTCTATTTTATTTAAAATAGGAACAATAACAAGATTTTTTTTCAATGCTAAATAAAGATGAGATATTGTTTGAGACTGAACGCTTTTGGTACAGTCAACCACTAACAAAGCTCCTTCGCAAGCTGAAATAGAACGAGACACTTCATAAGAAAAATCTACATGTCCTGGCGTATCAATGAGATTTAGAGTATATACTTTATTTTTATATTGATATTCCATTTGAACAGCATGACTCTTTATGGTTATACCTCTTTCTTTTTCTAATTCCATATCATCCAGTAGTAATTGGTTTTTTTTATCACTACTCCTTTTCATAACCGTTTTGGTTACTTCCAATAAACGATCTGCTAAAGTACTTTTTCCATGATCTATATGTGCTATAATGCAAAAATTACGAATACGATTAATCATATTTGTATAATTTTTTTTTCTTTCAATGACCTTGATGGGATTTGAACCCATTCCATAGGAATCGGAGTCCTATATTCTTTCCTATTAAACTACAAGGTCTTAAATAACTTAAAAATATCTAATAATTTTTTTTATTAAAAAAATTCATAGTTTTTTCTAATCCACTAGAAACGAATGAAAATATGATATCTATACTTAAATCAACTTTATTAAATAGAATTTTTAATTCTTCTTTTTTCCAATTTCCTAATACATAATTTATTTTCTTATTAGGATCACAATTACTTTTATTATAATGACTAATTCCAAAACGTATACGAGCATAATGAGATGTTCCTAATTCTTTTTCAATACTTTTTAATCCATTATGCCCTCCATTTCCTCCTTTTCCTTTTAATCTAATATTTCCAAAATTAAGATAAATATCATCAGATATGATAAGAATATTTTCTAAAAAAAATTTTTTTTTATCCATCCAATATTTTACAGATAAACCACTTTCATTTACATAAGTTGATGGTTTTAAAAAAAAAATTTTTTTATTTTTAAATATCAATTCTGATATAGATCCTAATTTTTTTATAGAAAAAGAAATAAAGTACTTTTCAGATATTTTATCCAAAATTAAGAAACCTAAATTATGTCTCGTATTTTTATACAAAAAACCTGGATTTCCTAATCCAGTTATTAGAAATTTTTCCATTCTATTGATTCTTTTGAAGAACTTCTTTTATTTTCATTCCTATATTTGCTGGAGAAGAAACAATATGGATTCCATTTTCTTTCATGATTTCCATTTTTACTTGTGCTGTTTCTAATTTATTCCCTATGATAGCCCCTGCATGTCCCATTGTACGTCCTTTAGGTGCAGTTTTTCCAGCAATAAAACCTACAATAGGTTTTCTGAATCCTGATTTTTTAATCCATTCTGCCGCATCTATTTCCAATCTTCCTCCTATTTCTCCAATTAAAACAACACATTTTGTTTTCAAATCATTTGAGAATAAATTTAATAAATCAACAATATTCATTCCTATAATAGAATCTCCTCCTATTCCAATAGCAGTAGAAATCCCAAAACCTTGTCTAATTATTTGATATGCAGCTTCATAAGTTAAAGTTCCAGATCTAGAAATTATACCTATTTCTCCTTTTTTACTAAAAACTATATTTGGCAATATTCCTACTTTTGATTCTTCTGAAGAAATAACTCCGGGACAATTAGGTCCAATCAATAGAGATCTTTTTCCTTTTAGAAAATTCTTAACCCTAATCATGTCTGAAACTGGTATACCTTCAGTAATACAAACAATAACTTTCATATTCATGCTAATAGATTCTAAAATAGCATCTGAAGCAAATGAAGAAGGAACAAAAATTATACTAGTCTCACCTCCAGTATGATTTACTGCTTCATACATAGTATTAAAAATAGGAATTCCTAAATATGTTTTCCCTCCTTTTCCTGGAGTTACACCTCCGACTATACTTGTACCGTAAAGGATCATTTGCTCCGTATGAAATAAACCTTCTTTCCCAGTCAAACCTTGTACAATAACTCTCGTTTCTTTATTTATCAAAATGCTCATGATTGTTTTCTTATCTTCTTATTTATTTTTTTATGTATTATTAATTTTTAACATATTCTATAATCTATAGAGTTGTCTCTATTTTTTTTTTATATATTTTCCTTTTGATTTTTAATGTTTACTACTTTTGCAAAAACTTCTGCTTCAACAACTAATTCATCGTTTACATAACCTTTACCTTCCATATGAACTATTCCTCTTCTTATAGATTCTAACAAATCTACTTGAAAAACTAATAAATCTCCAGGAATTACTTTTTTTTTAAACTTAACTTTGTCTATTTTCAAAAAATATGTAGAATAATATTTTGGATTTTTCATTTTATTTAAAACTAATACTCCACCAACTTGTGCAATTGCTTCTATTTGTAATACTCCAGGCATAATGGGTTCATTAGGAAAATGCCCCATAAAAAAAGGTTCATTCATAGTTACATTTTTTACTCCTACAATATAATTATCTGTTAATTCTATAATTTTATCTACTAAAAGAAATGGAGGTTTGTGAGGTAAAATATTCATAATATCCTGAATATCGAAAATAGGTTTTCTTTTTAAATCAAATTTAGGTATATCTTTTTTTCTTCTATTTTTATTTATTTTTTTCACAAATTCTATATTTTTGTCCAGAATATAATTCTTACTATATTTTTACTGATAAATAATTTTTATTCAACATAAAGTCTTTTTTTTTATTTATGAATTTTTTTAAACGTTTAACTTTTTTTTTTTCAGGTTTTATCATAGGTTGTTTTATCGTATCATACCATAATACTATCTCAAATAGATTACCACATAATATAAAGATGAAAAAACTTATATCAGAAATAAAGTATTCTAAAAAAAATTATATATTTTTTGATCCCATTTTAATAAAATCAAAGATTTTAACAGGAAAAATTTTCTTCAAAAAAAATTTATCAAAAACAAAACAATATCCTATATTGTATTTTATTGAAGTAAAAGAAAAAGACAAAAAAATAATTTTTATAGTTGAAGAAAGAATAGATGTTTTTTCGGTAAAAAATTTTTTTTTCATGAAAACTAAAAGAAAATGAAAAGAACTTATCAACCTTCTAACAGAAAAAAAATAAATGTCCATGGTTTTCTAAAACGTATGAGCACAAAAAACGGAAGAAGAATCATATCCAGAAGAAGAAGAAAAAAAAGAAGAAAATTAACAGTTAATAATTATAAAAAATAAAATTATACAAAATAAAATGATTCTATATCTCCAATTTCTGGATAATTATTTCCTTTTTCTCTATAAAATTTTTTTCCATGACAAAATATATCTTCATACGAAAAAAAATCAGATAAATCTCCTATATCAACTATCTTAGATAAAAAATCAATATCTTTTTTAATAGGATTAAACTTTTCCTGAATCATAATTCCTATATCAACTAAAAAGTTATAGTTTTTTTTTTCTATTTTTATTTTTCTATAAATTTTATCTAATAATTTTTTTCTATTTTTAGGAATAGTGAAATAATGAGAATATTTTTTTTCAAGATTTTCTTCTCCGTGATAGGAAAGATTATATAATCCTATAAGAATAGATAAAGCTTTATATTTTCTAATTAATTTTTTTAGAGGATCTTTTGGATAATTACCAGCCTCAATAAGAACACAAGGATAACCTTTTTCTTGAAAAAAATCTCCGGTAGCAGTAGGATAAAATTCACTAGAATACCTTCCTATGGATCCTGTACAAGGAAGAATGTCTTTCATGCTTTTTTCGACAGAAGAAATCAAACCCATAGCTTTTTTTCTCTCAGAAAAAACTTCATGATCTCCTTTCACGCTAGGACACAAAAAAGATAAAATTGCTGGATTAAAACATTTATATCCAATATTATAAACACTTTTTTGATCGTGTAAATTGAATAAAAAATTAGGTTTAATTTTATTAATTTCACTAATTAATACTTTAATTTCAGGTGTTTGTAAACGAATAGCATCTCTATTTAAATCAATATTAACTGAATTTCTTCTTTGATACTTTTCAGAACCATCTGGATTTAACATAGGAATAAATAAAATAGTTAATTTTTTTCTTATAAATTTAACTATATCATAATTTTCATTTTTTACAAAAAAATGAAGAATATCAAACATAGATTTTGTTCCTGTTGTTTCATTTCCATGCATCTGAGACCAAATAAAAACCTTATAATCTCCATCTCCCCATTGAATTTTGAATATTTTTCTATCTTCAATAGAAGATCCTATGTGAGAAATCATACACATATTTTTATATTTTTCTATCGTTTTTAATAAATGAGAATGTTTAAATAATTTGTATGAAAAAATACTCTTATCTTTAAAATCATCATACTTACTAAATAAAAAAGGAATATCTAAATTTAACATAATCATAATTTTTTTTATGAATAATTCTACTTTCTTAAAATGATAAAATTGTCTTATCTTTTTATAAAAATACGATAAAACTGTATTGTTTCATTAAACCTAAATAAGATTTTTTCTAGAAAAAAAAACATATCTCCAATAAATAAAAAAAAAAGAAGAATGAATTTTTATTAATTATGAAGAATTATTTTAAATTAAGTTATACTGAATCTATTTTATTAATTTTAACATTTACTGTATTAAATTTTTTCAATCCAATTTTTAAAAAAATATTAATTTATATTCATTTACCTGAAAGTATGATATTTTCTATATCATATACTATTCCTTTTCTTTTTTTATTTATTTTCATATCTCATCTATCTCAAAAAAAAAACAAAATTATAGATTTATCATTTAAGATTTCTCCTTGGTATGTTTATATTCTTCTTATTTCCATGATGATATGCATGATTTTTCTTAATGATTATATCATTTCTTTTGTACCAAAAGAAGGTCCATTATTAGGAAATATGTACAAAGAAATAGAAAGTTTTCTGAAAGAAGAAGCAAAAAATCCAATTCCATTTCTTTCTACAACTGTATTATTAGCTCCAATATGTGAAGAAGTTCTTTTCAGAGGTATTATTTTAAATGGACTTCTAAAAAATAAAATACATCCGATTAAAGCTATCTTATTTTCTTCTTTTTTATTTGGTTTAAGCCATATGAATCCTTGGCAATTTGTAGGAGGTTTTTTCATCGGTAGTTTTATAGGTTATATTTATTATACTACATCTTCTATAATAGATTGTATTTTATTGCATATATTCAATAATACTTTTGCTATATTAACTATGTTTTTTTTCATAAATTATGAAGATTTTTCTGAAAATAGAAATATCCATTTATTTCTAATTTTTATTATTAATTTATTGGTAATGACTACAGGAGGGATATTTCTTTTTAAAAGTAAAAGAAATAAAAAATAGATTTATTCACAGAATAAAAAAAAAACTTTAACAATCATCATCAATATCACCTAATGAAAAAATCTTCTTTAACTATTTTAGGATGCCATTCTTCAATTCCTACAGAAAAATTTCATCCTACAGCTCAAATATTAGAGATGAAAGGATACTTTTTTCTTATTGACTGTGGTGAAGGAACCCAAGTTCAATTAAGAAAAGCAAAAATAAAATTTAATAAAATAGTAAATATATTTATCTCTCACTTACATGGAGATCATTTTTTTGGACTCATTGGATTACTTTCTACTTTTCATTTATTAGGAAGAGAAAAATCAGTAAATATATATGCTCCAAAGGGTTTAAAAGAAATTATTGATGTTCATTTTAAATGGTCCTATACAAAATTAAAGTTTTGTATCTATTACATAGAATTATCGTCTGATAAACTAGAAAAAATAATGGAAACTGAAAAAATAGAAGTTTATACTATTCCATTAAAACATAGAATCTATACTAATGGCTTCCTTTTTAAGGAAAAACCTTGCAATAGAAAATTGAATATGAAGGAAATAAAAAAAATTTCTGATATTGGAATATCAGATTATAGAAATTTACAACTAGGAAAAAATTTTACAACAAAATTTGGAAAAATAATACCTAATAATCAACTTACATTTGATCCCCCAAAAATATTATCTTATGCTTTTTGTTCGGATACCTCTTATTATCTTTCTGTTGTGGAAAAAATAAAATATGTAGATTTATTATATCATGAATCTACTTTTTTAAAAAAAGAAGAAAAAAGAGCTATAAAAACGGGACATTCAACTGCAAGTCAAGCAGCATATATAGCTAAAAATTCAAAAGTGAAAAAATTATTATTAGGTCATTATTCCAATAGATTTCCAAATATTAAAGAATTTGAAGAAGAAGCTAAAGAAATATTCCATAATGTAGAAGCATCTGAAGCTTTGAAAACATATTATTTAGATGGAGAAACCATTATATAATATAGTTTATTCTAAATAATAAATAGAATATAATATCATAACAAAAATAAAACATCATATTTTTTCTTTTCTATCTTTGTTTTTATCCTAAATTTTGATCGTTTTTTTCCAAAAAAAAATAAAGTTTTGGAATTTTTTTAACTCTATATCTAAGTCTTTTAGAAAGTTCTTTTCTGTAAGAAAAAGATTGAGAACGAATTTTTTGAAAAAAAATTTTATCCATAAAAGGATAGATAGATATATATACTTTTATTAAAGTATTAGAAACACTTACTTTTGTTAAAGTAACTAAGAAATTTTTATTTCTATTATACTTCAAAAGTATTTCTGCTATTTCCATGTAAAATATTGAAGACAATTTCTTATTTTTAATAGAATCTTCTCCTATCATTTTCATTAAAAAATTTGTAATCTGAAAAATATTGTTGTAAAATTGTATTTATTATTTACGGTCCCATAGCTCAGTAGGTTAGAGCACCTGACTCATAATCAGGCCGTCGCTGGTTCAAATCCAGCTGGGACCATTTTTTAAAATGACCGGGGAGGGATTCGAACCCACAACTTACAGTTTAGGAAACTGTTGCTCTATCCTATTGAACTACCCAGCCTTTTTTTTATTAATTTTATCTTTTTTTTCAAAAACAGATACTATAGATTTATTTTTCTTTCCTTTTTTAAAAACAACAAATCCATTTTTCATAGAATATAATGTATGATCTTTCCCGATACCGACGTTTTTACCAGGATGATGTTTTGTTCCACGTTGACGAACTATAATATTTCCAGATTTCACATCTTGAAATCCATAAATTTTTATACCTAATCTTCTTCCTTTTGAATCTCTTCCATTTCTAGAACTTCCTGAACCTTTTTTATGAGCCATATTGAATGATATTTTATTTATCCAAAAAAGAAATTACTTTAATTTTTGTAAAAAAATGTCTAAAACCTTTTTTTACTTTATATCCCTTTCTCCTTTTCTTTTTGAAAATAATGATTTTATCTCCTTTTAAATGTTGTAAAATTTCAACTTCTACTTTTATATTTTTCAATATTGGATATCCTATTTTATAGGATCCATTTTTATAAAAGAAAAAAACTTGATCAAAAAATATTTTATCTCCTATTTTTGAAGAAGTAGTAGATAACCTAGGAACATAAACGTATTTATTTTCAATCAATTTAAATTGTATTCCTTTAATATTAACAATAGCGTATATCATAGTAATATTTTTTTTACTTTTAAGAGACTATTAAACAAATAATCTATTTCTTTAAAAGTATTATATACAGAAAAACTAACACGAACCATTCCTTCTACATGGAAAAAATTCATTAATGGCTGAGCACATAAATGCCCTGTACGAACAGCTATACCTAAACGATCTAAGATGCTCCCTACATCAAAACAATGCAATTTACTTAAATTAAAAGATATTATGCCCGATCGTTTTCTGTAATCATTTCCTCCATATAATTTGATTCCATCAATACAACTTAAACGTTGTATAGCATATTTTAATAATTCTTCTTTATAAAATTGGATATTTTTTACTCCTATTTTTTCTACAAAGTCTATAGCGGTTCCCCAAACTATAATTCCTTCTATGTTTGGAGTTCCTGCTTCAAACTTAAAAGGTAAATTAGAGTACGTGGTTTTTTCAAAACTTACATTTTTAATCATTTCACCTCCGGATTGATAAGGTTCAATATTTTCTAATATTTCTTTTTTTCCATATAAAACTCCAATACCAGTTGGTCCATACATTTTATGTGCAGAAAAAGCGTAAAAATCAACATCTAAATCCTGAACATTCAATTCTAAATTAGAAGGGACTTGAGCTCCATCAATTAAAACTAAAGCTCCATATTCATGAGATTTACTAATAATTTTTTTAACAGGATTAATAATACCTAAAACATTGGATATATGGCTAATAGATACAATTTTTGTTCTTTCTGAAATTAAAAATTCAAAATAATCTAATTGTAAAAAACCGTCATTATTAATAGGTATAATTTTTAAATTTGCTTCTTTTTTATCACAAATAATTTGCCATGGAACAATATTAGAATGATGTTCTAAATATGAAATAATTATTTCATCTCCTTTTTTTATCTCAATACTAGAAGCTACTAAATTAATAGATTCAGTTGTTCCTTTTGTAAAAATAATTTCCGAAGAGCTTTTAGCTTGAATAAAATTTTGAATTTTTTTTCTTACATTTTCTACATTGTAAGTAGCCTTTTGACTGAGAAAATGCAAACCTCTATGTATGTTAGCGTTTATTGTTGAATAATAGGATTCAGAAGATTGAATGACCTGTATAGGTTTTTGAGTTGTAGCAGCATTATCTATATAAACTAAAGGATAAGAATATACTTTTTTTTCTAAAATTGGAAATTGACTTCGTATTTTTTGAATTGTTTTTTGTGAAAACATAATTATAAGTGTATACCTAATTTATTTTTCATTTTTTCATAAACTTCCTTCCTTAATTTTAAAATTTTTATAGTTTTTAAAACCTCTTCTAAAAAGGAAAGTAATAATAAAATTTTACTTTCTTTTTCTGAAATACCTCTAGACTGACAATAAAATAAATCTTTTTCATGAAAACTACCAATAGTACAACCATGTGAACATTTAACGTGATCAGAAAAAATTTTTAATTGTGGTTTAGCATACATACAAGCTTCATCAGAAAAAATGATATTATTATTTTTTTGAAAAGCATTAATTTCCTTTGTTAATTCTTTAATTAATATTTTTCCATTAAAAATTCCTTTAGATTGATTCCACAAAATATTTTTGTACAATTGAAAACTATTGGAATTTGAAAATGAGTGTTCTATGAATGTATGATTATCTATCAATTGTTGTCTACCTGATAACAAAGAAATTCCATACAAATAAGAAACAGTTTCTTCTCCATGAGAATAAAAATTAAGATTATTTCTAATAAAATTACCTTGAAAAGAAAAAGTGTAAACCTTACATTTACTTCTCTTTTTCTGTTTGATAAACGTATTTTCAATAAGTGAAACTCCTTCTATTTTATCCTGAATTTTATAATATTCTATTTTACTATTGGGTAATGCATATATTTCACTAACATAATTGCTAAATAATAAATGTTTTTTTAAACATTTATGATGTTCTATTATTTGTATAGAAGAATATTCTCCTACTATCATTAAGATCCTTGGGTTTAACATTATACCTGACATTTTACCTGTATACACATGCAATATTTCTATAGGTTCTCTCAAAAATAGATTATTAGGTATATATATATAAACTCCATTATTTGATAAAATAGTATTTAGTATATTAAAAGTTTCATCAGGATTAGATAATTTTCCATAAAATTTTTTAATAACATCATCTTCCTTTGATTTATTAATATCAGATATTATCATATTTTTTTTTTCGTTTTCATTTTTGAAAATAGAATGATATTTTCCATCAATAAAAACAATAAGAAAAGAATTTTTCATATTAAAAATGAATTTTTCTATTCCCTTTTTTATTTGAAATGATTCTTCTCTATTTTCTTTTTCCTCTTTAGAAAGAATATAATAATCTTGATTTAGGATAGAATCAATATCTGTATTGATCCATTCTTCATCCGTAATAGAAGGAAAACCTTTTTTTCTAAAAATTTCTACAGATTTATACTTTAAATCTGATATATAGGAGGATTTATTCTTAGTTTTTTTATCATAAAATTTTGATAAAAAGGTAATAATTCTATCTTTTAATAACATGGAATAATTAATTCAAAAAATTATTTTCTTGATTTTTAATCCATTCGTATCCTTTTTTTTCTAATTTATCAGATAATTTTTTATCTCCTGATTGAACTATTTTACCATCATATAAAATATGTAAAATATAGTCTGAATATAAATAATCTAATAATCTTTTATAATGAGTAATAATGATCATAGAATTTTTTTCGTTTTTTAAAGTATTAATAGCTTTTGCTACAATACGTAAAGAATCTATATCTAATCCTGAATCAACTTCATCAAAAATAGATAATAAAGGATCAAACATAGCCATTTGAAATATTTCATTTCTTTTTTTTTCACCTCCTGAAAAACCTTCATTTAAAGAACGATAAAAGAAATCTTTTTCAATATTCAAGAGTTCTGCTTTATTTTTCATTCTTAAAAGAATTTCTTTAGAAGACATTTTTTCTAATCCTCTGGCTTTACGAGACGAATCAATAGCTGTTTTTATAAAATTAATAACAGAAATACCAGGAATTTCTACCGGATTTTGAAATGATAAAAAAATTCCCAAATGAGCACGTTTATCAGGAGAAATGTTAATTAAATTTTTATCCTGAAAAAAAATATTTCCATCAGTGATATGATATTCTTTTTTTCCTGCAATGACAGAAGCTAATGTACTTTTTCCGGATCCATTAGGACCCATGATCACATGAATTTCTCCTGGATTAATTTTTAAATTAATCCCTTTAATAATTTTTTTTTCTTTAATAGAAACATGTAAATTTTCTATATTTAACATTTCTAGTTCAGTTTTTTTAAACTTTTTTTATTGATCAAATAATCATCCAACAGAACCTTCCAATGATACTTCCAATAATTTTTGAGCTTCTACTGCAAATTCCATTGGTAATTTTTTCAAAATTTCATTACTAAAACCATGAACAATAAGAGATATAGCTTTTTCAATATCTATTCCTCTTTGATTGCAATAAAAAATTTGATCTTTTCCAATTTTTGAAGTAGTGGCTTCATGTTCTACTTTAGATGTAGAATTATTTACATCAATATATGGAAAAGTATGAGCTCCACATTGATTTCCTATCAACAAGGAATCACATTGAGAAAAATTACGAGATTTTATAGCTTTATCAGTAATCTTCACTAGTCCTCTATAATTATTTTGAGCTTTTCCAGCAGAAACTCCTTTCGAAATAATTACACTTTTAGTCCCTTTTCCTAAATGAATCATCTTTGTTCCAGTGTCTGCTTGCTGTAAATTTCTCGTAAGAGCTAATGAATAAAATTCTCCAATAGAAAAATCGCCTTTCAAAATACAAGATGGATATTTCCAAGTAATAGAAGATCCTGTTTCTACTTGTATCCAAGATATTTTAGCTTTTTTTTCACATAATCCACGTTTTGTAACAAAATTGAAAATTCCTCCAACTCCATTTTTATCTCCTGGATACCAATTTTGAACCGTTGAATATTTAATTTCAGAACCTTCTAAAGCAATAATTTCTACAACTGCTGCATGTAATTGATTCTCTATTCTCATAGGAGCTGTACATCCTTCTAAATAACTGACAAAAGAGTCTTTATCGGCTATAATTAAAGTTCTTTCAAATTGACCTGTTTTATTTTCGTTAATACGAAAATAGGTAGATAATTCCATAGGACAACGAATACCTTTTGGTATATAACAAAATGAACCATCTGAAAAAACGGCAGAGTTTAAAGCTGCATAAAAATTGTCTTTCTTAGACACTACTGATCCTAAATATTTTTTTACAATATCAGGATATTTTTTTAAGGCTTCATTAATTGAACAGAATAAAATTCCTTTATTTTTCAATTTTTCTTGAAATGTAGTTATTAAAGATACAGAGTCTAATACAACATCTGTTGCTACTTTAGAAAAATTTTTTTTTTCTTTGATAGATATTCCTAATTTATTAAATGTTTCTAATAATTCTTGATCTACTTTATCTAAATTATTTAGATCTATTTTTTTTTTAGGAGCAGAATAATAACTTATATTTTGATAATTAGGTTTATCATATTTAATATTTGCCCATTCTGGTTCTTTCATTTTTTTCCAAATAGAATAGGATTCTAATCTCCAATTTAACATCCATTTTGGTTCTTCTTTTTTTTCCGATATATTTCGGATAACACTTTCATTTAACCCTTCTGGAATTTTATCAGAATCTATTTTTGTATAAAATCCATATTTATATTCAGAACGAACAAAATCTTCTAATATCTTGTTATTATTATTTTTTTTCATGATTTTATTATGATGAGAAACTTTTTCCGCATCCACAAGTATGTTTAGCCTTAGGATTTATAAAATAGAACCCTTTTCCATTTAATCCACCTGAATATTCTAAAGTTGTTCCTTCTAGATATGGAAAGCTATTCTCATCCACTAATATTTTCATTTCTTCATGTTGAAACAGTTTATCTTCTTTCTTTTTTTTTTGATCAAAAGTAAGTTCATAAGATAAACTAGAACATCCTCCTCCTTTTTTAACTCCTAGTCTAACAAAAGAATTATTTTTAGAAAGTCCTTCTTCTTTCATCAAAGAAAATAATTTATTTTTAGCTTGATCAGATATAAAAACCATAATATTTATATTTTTTTGAAAAAAATTTTTGTTAATCCTTCTTTTATACCCCACTTTTCTGACATACCAGCATTAATCTCTAATACATATTTAACCGTAGTAGTAGGGTCGTTACTACGAACTAATTCTATATTATCCTCCATAGGAGAGACATACTTATGTACAAAAATAACAGTATTCATATTATTAATATAAACAATATCTAAAGGAATACGCATATTTTTCATATCCAATTTTTTGATTTCTTCTTTGTTTTCTAAAATAAATAACATTCCTCTATTTTCTCTCATAGACGAACGATATCTAAGTCCATTTTTTTTTTCTATAGGACTTTTAGCTAATTCTATTTCTATTTTTTTGATAGGAAGATAACTTGTATTTTTTATATACAAACATCCATGTTTTATAAATTCAATTTCCAATTTATCTCCTATATTAAATAGATGATCTTCTTCTTCTATTCTATTATGAGAAGAATGTAAAAATAAAAAAATCGTAAAAATTAATAAGAATTTATTCTTTTTCATGAAAAAAATATTCCCTTTTTTTTGAAAAAAAAAGAAGAATTAATCCAAAAATAATATAAGGTATACTTAATAATTGCCCAGTATTTAAAGAAAATAAATGAATCATCTCATCTCCTTGTGGTTCTTTTATAAATTCTAATAAAAAACGAATAGACCAAAGAAAAACAAAAAAAATTCCAGATATATATCCAACAATTTCTTTTTCTTCATTCCTTTTTTTATTTTTATTATAAAAAAACCATAAAAATAAAAAAAGGAAAAAATAGCTAACAGATTCATAAATTTGAGTAGGGTGTCTAGGGACTACCTCTCCATAGTCTGTATCCATTTGAACAAATTTAACGGCCCAAGGATACGAAGATGGTTTTCCTACAATTTCAGAATTAAAAAAATTACCTATTCGTATAAAAGAAGCAGACAAAGCTGCTATAATACATATTCTATCAAAAATCCATAAAAATGATTTATTTTTCAGGACATTTTTACTATAAAGGAAACTAGAGAAGGCTATTCCAATAGTAGCCCCATGACTAGATAGACCTTTATAACCAATAAATTTATAACCTTTAATGATTCCACCCAATAACGAACTATGAATGTTTTCTTTAACAGGAAATATAGCCTCTATCCAATGATTGGAAAAATATGAAAAATCATAAAAAAAAACCTGTCCTAATCTAGAACCTAAAACAGTTCCTATAACTGTATGAATTAATAAAGAATCTATATATTTTGGATGAATTTTCTCTATTTTATAAATATATTTTATAATGGACCTTCCCGTTAAAAAAGAAATGACAAACATTAAACTATAAACATGTATAGTTACCCTATTCCATAAAATAAACTTAGTAATTGGATCCCAATTAATATAATTGAATAACATAAATGAATAATTTTATTATATATAATATATCATGAAACAGGATCATATCCTGATTTTCCAAAAGGATGACATCTTAAAATTCTTTTAATAATCATAAAACTTGCTCTATAAAAATTATATTTTTTTAAAGATTGAATAGTGTATTCCGAACATGTAGGTATATATCTACAATTTTTTCCTATCCATGGAGATATACCTATTTGATATAATAAAATTATTTTCAATAACAATTTATTGAAAGTTTTCATTGATTTTTTTTCTAATAAAATTTAAAGAAGAACCATAAGTAAACCATTCTATTTCTCTTAAATTATAAGAATGTTGTACAATAATAATTTCTTTTTTTCCATTTTTATGAACTAATTCTACGTTAATATTTTTTTTAGGATAAAAATTTTTTATATAAAAATGTAGAGTATCATCTTCTTTAATCTTGTGATAATCAGAATTTTTTAAAAAATTTACAGCTAAAATTCCTTGTTTTTTTAAATTAACTTCATGAATTCTAGAAAAAGATTTAGCAAGAACTATACGAACTCCTAAATAACGAGGCTCCATAGCTGCATGTTCTCTTGAAGAACCTTCTCCATAATTTTCTTCTCCAACAATTATAGTTGGTATTTTTTTGTATTTATAAAATTTTGCAACATTAGGTACAGTTCCATAATTTCCGGTTAACACATTTTTTATGTGATTAATTTTATTATTAAATGAATTAATAGCTCCAATTAATAAATTTTCAGAAATGTTTTCAATATGACCTCTATATTGAAGCCATGGACCCGCCATAGATATATGATCTGTAGTACATTTTCCTTTTACTTTAATCAGTAATCTAACGTTCAATAAATCTTTTTTATCCCAAGGAGAAAATAAAGATAACATTTGCAAACGTTTTGAATGAGGATCTATTTTTAAAGAGGCATTTATCCCTGTTCCTATAGATTCTTCATATCCTAATTCTTTTAAACTAAAATTTTTTTTCGAAGAAGGATTTTTTATATATAATTTTGGTTCTTCTAATTTAACATATTTTCCTTCTTCATTTTTTAAATGATCTTTTCTAGGATCAAAGGTTAAATATCCAGAAATGCTCAAAGCAGTAACAATTTCTGGTGAAGCTATAAAAGCATATGTTTCCGGATTTCCATCATTACGGGATGAAAAATTTCTATTAAAAGAATGAATAATCGTATTTTTTTTGTAATCCCCTTTTCTTATCCATTGTCCAATACAAGGACCACAAGCATTAGAAAATATTTTAGCTCCTATACTTTTAAAGAGTGAAATTAAACCATCTTTTTCTATAAGATGATAAACTCTATAGGATCCTGGTGTTATCAAATATTCAGAAGATACCTTTAATTTTTTCTTTTTAGCTTGTTGAATAATAGATGCAGCTTTTGATAGGTCTTCATAAGAAGAGTTTGTGCAAGAACCTATTAATCCTGCTTCTATTTTAATTGGCCAATTATTTTTTTCTGCTTCTTTTTTCATATGAGAAATAGGTATACTCCTATCAGGAGTAAAAGGACCATTAATATGCGGTTCTAATACATTAAGATTTATTTCTATTAATTTATCATAATAAATCCATGGTTTTTGATAAACCTCTATATCCGCTTTCAAAAAATTATTTATTTTATTATTTGATATTTCTTCCGAAATTTCTTTTCTTCCACTTTCTTCTAGAAATTCTTTCATTTTTGTATCATATGGAAATAAAGAAGATGTTGCTCCAATTTCAGCGCCCATATTACATATAGTAGCTTTTCCTGTACAAGAAAGGTTTTCTATTCCTTCACCAAAATATTCGATAATGCAACCTTTAGCTCCTTTTCCTCCCATAATTCCAGATAGCTTTAATATAATATCTTTAGGAGAGGTCCATCCATTTAACTTTCCTTTCAATAAAACTCCGATAATTTTAGGAATTTTTAACTCTAAATAATATCCAGACATAACTTCTACTGCTTCTAATCCTCCTACTCCTATCGCTAACATTCCTAAACCTCCAGCATTAGGAGTATGAGAATCTGTTCCTATCATCATTCCTCCAGGAAATGCATAATTTTCTAAAATAATTTGATGGATAATCCCTGATCCAGGTTTCCAAAAACCTATTCCGTATTTATGAGATGCAGATAATAAAAAATTATAAATTTCTTTATTATCTTGGATAGATTTTTCTAAATCTAGTAATTTTCCTTCCTTTGCTTTAATAAGATGATCGCAATGGATAGTAGTAGGAATAATTGTTTTATTTTTTCCAGTAAGCATAAACTGGAGTATTGTCATTTGAGCTGTAGCATCTTGCATAGCTAAACGATCCGGTAAAAATTTCAGATAAGATTCATTTACATGAATTTTACTACTATATTTATAGTCTATAAATTTTTCTTCTAATAAATGAGAATATAGTATTTTTTCAGAAAATGTCATAGGACGTCTTATTTTATTTCTGATTTTATTAAATCTCAATTTTAAATTAGAATAAAAATTTAAAATTTTGTCAAAATCAAATAACATAATACAGTTTTTTATTACATTATACTATATATAAATTTAATAATTATATTTCTTGATTTAGAAAATTTCTCACTTCTTTGTAAAAATCTATTTTATTATCTATATGTATCCAATGTTTTGCTTTTTTTATCAGAATGATTTTTGCTTTAGTAAACAACTTTTTTATGAAAAAAAAATCTTCAATTAGAAGATAATTTGAATATTCACCACGTAAAAAAAGAGTAGGACCATTAAAAATTCCATTTTTTAATTCTTTATTAATTAAACAGGAATAATTATTTTCAATTCCAACTAGAAAAAAACGAAAAGCTAATTTTCCATTTTTTTTTCTATAAGTACATTTAGAAAAAAATGATCTAGTTTCTTTATCTGGAATAAACGGATTTAAGAATTCTTCAAGTTCTATCCGTTTTTGAATACAATTGAAATCTACACTTTTTAATACTTGAATAACATTTTTATAATAAGTAGATGGATAAGATTTAGGACTTATATCTAAAATGATTATTTTTTTTGGAATAGAAGGATAATTCATAGAAAAATACATGACAGCTCTTCCTCCCATAGAATGACCTATTAAAATTGGTTTATCAATTTTATAATGATGAAGATAGACTAATATATCTTTTGATATCAGATCATAATCCATTTTATTTGAATAGAAACTATTTCCATGATTTCTTATATCTAATAAATGTATTTGATATTTTGAAGAAAATTCTTTTGCAAAAGAAATCCAATTATCTCCATTTCCAAATAATCCATGAAAAACTAAAATAGGGAATCCTTTTCCAATAATTTTAGAATATAAAACCATTATTTATTTTTCATAAGCTTTATAAATTTTTTTTAAATAAGTTTGAATAGTATTCTCTAATCCCATATAAATAGTATCACTAATCAAAGATTGGCCTATAGAAACTTCTTTCAAAAAAGGTATTTTTTCAATTAAAAAAGATAAATTTTCCAAATTCAAATCATGTCCAGCGTTAACTGATAAATTATATTCCATAGCCTTTTTTGCGGTAGCAATATAAGAATAAATAATTTCTTTATTTCCTTTCATATATCCTAAAGCATAATTTCCGGTAAAAAGTTCTATCCTGTCAGTCCCTGTTTTAGAAGCGAATGAAACCAATTTTGGTTCCGGTTCTAAAAAAATAGAAGTTCTAATTCCTTTCTTTTTCAATTTTTGAATTTTTTCTGTCAAAAAATCTTGATATATAAAAGTATCCCATCCAGAATTTGAAGTTTTAACATGATCAGAATCTGGTACTAATGTTACCTGTTTAGGTAAGATATCTAATACTAAATTCATAAATTTAGTAGTCGGTCGTCCTTCAATATTTAACTCCGTTTTTATAACAGATTTTAAGTCATAAACATCTTGATACGTAATATGTCTTCCATCAGGACGTGGATGAACAGTAATACCTTGTGCCCCAAATTTTTGTGAATCTATAGCTATTTGTATAAGATCAGGTATATTTCCTCCTCTAGAATTTCTTAAAGTAGCTATTTTATTTAAATTAACGCTTAATCTTACCATATTTAATAAGTAACATTTGTAGTTACTTGTGTAACTTTTAAATTAAATTCTTTTGCAGCTGTTAACAAATGATCAAATACACTTGCTTGAATTCGTTCATATTTAATAGACACGGAAGTATTTGTAAAACAATATAATTCTATAGGAAGACCATAAGGTGTTGGTTCTAAATGTCTAACCATCAAAGTCTCTGATTGTGATATTCTTGGATGTTGATGTAAATATTCTAATGCATACTGACGAAAAAGACCAATGTTAGTGAGTCTTCTTCCGTTTATATCCATACTAAGATCAATATTTTTTTTTTTATTAAAATCTTCTATTTCTTTTTTTTTTCTATGAATATAATTCTTTATTAGATAGAAATTTTGGAATTCTTCTAATTTAGCTGCATTACAAAAATGAAATGATTGAATATTAAACAATATAGATCTTTTAATTCTTCGTATATTTTTTTTTCGCATAACTTCAAAATTTGTGACCGCTGTAGATATTAAATCATAAGTAGGAACACTCGTTATTGTTTTATCAAAATTTTCTATTTTAGCAGATGTTAAGTTTATTTCTCTAACTGTCCCTTCTATATTGTATTTATGTATACCTATCCAATCTCCTACTTTAATCATTTTAGTAGAAGCCATTTGTACTCCAGAAACAAACCCTAATATTGTATCTCTAAATATAAGTATCACTATTGCTGTTATAGCACCTAAACTAGTAAGTACGGTGATAAGATCATTTCTTGTTAAAATGGCTATAATAATTAAAACACAAAATATAATGGATACTATTTTCAATAATTGAGAAAAAGAACGAACAGCTATGGTTTGATGATTATTTTCACTAGTAGCAATCCTCATGATTGAATTAACTACTCTGATTAAAAATTGTAAAATCATCAAAACAAATAGTATATCAAATACTTTTTCTATATAAATGATGATTGTTTGATAATTTTTAAAAAATGGTTTAATAAGAATAAAACCAATGGATAATGGAAAAAAATGTGCTAAACTATCAAAAACTTTATTTTCATATAAAATATTATCCCAAATAAAATGAGTAGAATTTACTATTCTTTTTCCTATAAAACGAACACCTTTATTAAAAATACATTCTAAAACAATTAATAGAATACTGAATAAAATCAATTTACATATAATGTAAAAAGTTATACAAATCCACTTTTTTAAATCTAAAAGATGAATAATTTCATAAACCCATTCATAATATTGATGAATATTATTGTATTTTTCTAATTTTTCCATAATAATTTCGCATCATACAAACAAACAAAAATAATAGTATAATATGAGTTATTTTCAATAATTTTATTATCGTTTGATTTTTTTTGTCTACTTCTATTCTTGGTAAATTGAAGAATATAATAGATATTGAATTTCTTTATGAAAAGATAAAAAATTTTGATTCAATTTTTAAATTTAAAAATA